>CAZZUZ010000040.1:0-12310 GCA_964657315.1 Vulcanimicrobiota bacterium | reverse complement strand
GAACGCCTCGAAGCCGTCGCAGAACGTGCCCCGATCCTCCTTCAGATCGACGACCTGCATTGGGCGCCGCGCGCGGCACTCGAAGCGATCGCGTTCTGCATCGACCGAACGCGCGACAGCGCGCTACGCTGGCAGCTCGCGACGCGTCCGATCGCAGAATCCCCGGATCCGCTCGACGCCTTGCGGCGCGAACCCGACTGCCGGATCGTCGATCTGCCGCTCCTCGATGCGGAGCAGACGGCCGAGATGACGCGACTGCTCGGCGGCAGTCCCGAACCCGATTTGCACCGGCTGACCGGAGGAAATCCGCTCTACGTCGAGCAGCTGCTGCTCGCGCGTTCGCGGCCCGGCAGCGCGTCCACGCTGCGCGCCACGCTCGACGCGCGCGCCCGCGACATCCCGCCGCACGCGACCGGCATCGCCGCGCTCGCGGCACTCGCCGAACGGCCGCTGACGCTTACGGAACTCGATGAGGTCGCAGGCGAAAGCCCGCGCGCGGTTCGCTCGATCGTCGACGATCTCGCGGCGCTTGGAATCTTTCGCATCGAAGACACCGGCGTCGAATTCGTGCACGATCTCTTGCGCGATGCGTGTGCCGGCTTACTCGACGACGAACGGCGCGCCGCGCTGCATTCCACGCTCGTGAAGCTCGCGCGCAATGACGTCGAACGCGCGCGGCACCTCGCGGCGGCACGCCGCGGCGACGAGGCGCAAACGGCGTACCTCGCGGCGGCACGGACCGCCATCTACGATTTCGCGTTTGCCGAAGTGCGCGAAATCGTCGCGAAGCTCGAAGCGCTACCCGGCCTCACACCGGGGACGTTCTGGCAACTCAGTGCCATCGAAGCGATCCTGCATACCGTCAAGCACGGCCTCTCGCAGGATCGCGCGAAAATCGACGCACTACTTGCGGCGCGTTCGTGCGTGGACTCCGCGACTGCGGCCTTCTTCATAAGGTACATGCTCGCCGTATCCGGAACGCCGACCGAAGGGATCGGGCCGCTCGTCATCGATGCGATGATCGCGGCTCCCGACATCGCGACCGCCGACAAGGCCGCCTTCTACCGTCATCGAGCGATCATCTTATACAGCAAAGGCGACTTCGCGGAGAGCGCCGCGATGATCGACACCGTGCTCGCCACGGGCGAGGTCAAAGAGAACGCCGCGTTCGAATTGCGCTGCATGCGCGCGCTCTGCCGCGCGCCGCTCGCGATCGACGAAGCACGAGCGGAACTAGTCGCACTCGCGAGCGATCCCGCAAACGCGGCGCTCGCATCCTTCGATTTCGTGTATCTCGTTCTCGGGCAACTCGCCGACGCGATCGACGACAATGAGGCAAGAATCCATTGGGCGCAGTGCGGCCTCGCGTGTCGCGGACGCATCCGCGAATCGTTCTATCTCCTTTGGGCCACGGGCAGCCTGTGGCAAGGCGATCTCTCCAAAGCGCTCGACGTTTGCGAGGCGTTTCTGGGCTGGGCTCAATCGCGCGGGATGCCGCACAATCCGTGGCCGCTGACGCTTCACGTCGAAGCGTACGCTTGGGCCGAACAATTCGAGCGGGCGCGCGATCTGCTCATCGCGAGCGGCCTCGCCGACGATCCACGGCTGACGTACGCGCGCGCGATGCTGGCCGAACACGAAGGCCGCACGGACGAAGCGCTCGCGCTTTTCGCCAAGGTCGCGGGCGGCTATGCGTACGGCGAACGCGAGTACGAGTTACGGGCGATCGCCGCGCTCGTGCGCATTCGCGCTCTCGCGGGCGACGTCGAAGGTGCGCGGACGGCATACGAACGGCTCGCGTCCGAAATGCCGAGCGAAGCGTCGCGCAAAGAACGCGCCGAGAGCGCTTTCTACCTCGCGCTCGCCGCCGGTGACGCGGACGCCGCCCGCCGCCGTATCGCCGCGTTCGGCGAGGCGCACGTGCCGATTCTGCGCCGCGCGGTCGCGCTCTCGTATTTGGGCGAACGCTTCCGCGACCGCGAAGCGCTCTTCGACGCGACCGCCATCTTCGATCGCAGCGGAGCAAAAGGCTATCGCGAACGAACGCGCCGCATCGCGCGCGAGCAAGGCTTCCGCTTCGGCTCTACCTCGACGCGAAACGTTCTGAGCGATCGAGAAGCCGGAATCGCACGCCTCATCGCTGCGGGCCGCACCAATCGCGAGATCGCCGAAGCCCTGCACGTCAGTCCGAAGACGGTCGCCGCCAACATCGGCACGATGCTCGAACGCTACGGTCTGCGCTCCCGCGTGGAAATCGCCGCCCAAATGGCATCCGGCAAACCCTTCGAACGCGTCTCCCGCTAGCGCGGCAAGCGCCGCGGCATTGGGTACGAAACGTTCGTCCATGCCGTCTACTTCATAACATGCGCGTTCTCGTTACCGGCGTCACCGGCTATATCGGCGGCCGCCTCGTCCCCGCACTCATCGACGCCGGGCACACGGTCCGCTGCTTCGTGCGCGACCCCGAACGCATCGCCGGGCGCTTTCCCAATGCCGAAGTCGCATGCGGCGATGTCTTCGATCGCGATCAGCTCCGTAAGGCGCTAGACAAATGCGACGTTGCGTACTACCTCATCCATTCGATGTCCGAAGATCGCCGCGATTTTTCGGCGCGCGACCGCGAAGCGGCCAAAACATTCGGCGAGGTCGCGAAAGCCTGCGGCGTGCAGCGCATCGTCTTTCTCGGCGGCCTCGGGCGCGACGGCGGCAAGACCAAACTCTCCAAACATCTGCGCAGCCGTCACGAGACGGGCGAGAATCTGCGCGCGGGCGGTGTTCCGGTTACCGAATTTCGCGCCGCGATCATCGTCGGCAGCGGCAGTGTCTCGTTCGAGATGCTGCGCTACCTGACCGAACGGCTGCCGGTGATGCTCGCGCCGAAATGGGTGCGTACGCGCTGCCAGCCGATCTCCATCCGCGAAGTACTCGCATACCTCGTCGCCGCTCTGAGGGTACCCGAAAGCGCCGGCCGCATCGTCGAGATCGGCGGTGCCGACGTTCTCGAATACGGCGAGATGATGCTGCGTTACGCGAAGCTGCGCGGCCTCAAGCGAAAAATCATCATCGTGCCCTACTTCAGTCCGCAGCTCTCCGCGCACTGGATACACATCGTCACGCCGATCCCGCGATCCATCGCGCGACCGCTGATCGAAGGCCTGTTCAACGAGGTCGTCGTCCGGGACGATAGCGCAAAACAGCTCTTTGCGGACATCCATCCCGTCGGCTACGACGAGGCCGTGCTACGCGCGCTCGATCGCTACAAGACCACGGGTCCCGAGACGACGTGGTTCGACGCGTTCGACGTCAGGACGCTGCCCGGCGAATTTACCGGCGTCGAAGAAGGTATGCTCATCGATCGCCGCGAGCGCACGTCACGCGCGCCCGCAAGCGCCGTCTTCAAAGCGTTCTCGAGCCTCGGCGGCCGCAAGGGCTGGCTCTACGGCGATTGGCTGTGGGAGCTGCGCGGCGCGATGGACCGGCTCGTCGGCGGCATCGGCACGCGGCGCGGCCGCCGCTCGCAGACGGACCTTCGCGTCGGTGACGCGGTCGATTTCTGGCGCGTCGAAGCATACCGTCCGAACGAACTCTTGCGCTTGCGCGCGGAGATGAAGTTGCCCGGATACGCGTGGCTGCAATTCGAGGCGCTGCCCGCCGCCGACGGCCACACGCAATTGCGGCAGACGGCATTCTTCGAGCCGCGCGGCATCTTCGGGTTCGCGTACTGGTACGCCGTACTGCCGTTCCACGAATTCATCTTCGGAAACATGGCGACTCGGCTCGTCCGCGATGCCGAGTCCGCATCGTGACGAACGGACGCCGCATCTTTACCGCGGGCGTCGCCGCCGCGCTCGCCATGGACCTAGCTCAGGCGACGATCACGGCGGTCTTCGAACGCAACCGCGAGCCCGACGATCTCGACGAAGAAACCGAGGCCGTCGCCTCGGTCGTCAAACGGCTCGCGCCGCTGGTTCCCGGATCGCTCGCCGACCGGTATCCGGAAACGTGCGGCCGCTTCGTGCACTACGCGTTCGGCAGCGTTTTCGCGCTCGCATACGACGTCATGAAGCGCCGCGCGCCGATCGTCACGCTGGGCCGTGGCACTGCGTTCGGCATCGCGCTCTGGCTTATTTCGGACGTCGTACTCGTGCCGGCGATCAAATTCGGCCGTCCCTGGAACGCGTATTCGAATGCGGAACGCCTCAACGCCCTCGTATCGCACGTCGCCTACGCGACCGTCCTCGATCGCCTGCTCGGCAACGAATAACTACGGCACCGCAACGGGAGAACGCGCGAGTTCTTGACTCGCGTGAAGGCGGCTCAGATTTCGGCGAGCGACTCATCGAGGTTTTTCACGACACGGCCGAGCAGTGCGACGAGCGTTTCGATCTCGCGTTCCGTGAAGCCGACGAGCGCAACGGCATTGCCCGCATCGAGTACGCCGCGCGCGGCGGGTAGCCGTTTCGCAGCGGCCGCCGTGAGCGAGATCAGACTGCTTCGGCCGTCGCCGGGGTTCGGGGTGCGCCGCACCAGTTTGTCGCGCTCCATGCGGGCGATGAGCTGCGCCATCGTCGGCTGCTCGATGTTTGCGATCCGAGCGAGCTCGGTTTGCGTGAGCGCTTCGCCGTTCTTGAGCGCATAGAGCACGGGAATCTGCGCCGTGGCCAGGCCGTGCTCGGCAAAACGAACGTCGCCCCAACGCGCGAGCAGCTTCGCCGCGCGCGTTATGAGATGGCCCGGGCGCCGGAAAACCGTTTCGTCGATCGCTCTTCCCTCCGCCTAGATAGTATGCTATACGTTTTACATAGCCTGCTATCTATTGGAGCCTTCGTTTGAAAAAACCACGCGTCGCGATCGTCGGCGGCGGCCCAGGCGGCCTGACTCTCGCGCGCATCCTGCACGTCCGTGGAATCGACGCCGCAGTCTTCGAACGCGAAGCGCACGCCGCGAGCCGTCCGCAGGGCGGTTCCCTCGACATGCACGAGGAGTCCGGTCGGCATGCGATCGCTCTCGCCGGCCTCACGCGAGCGTTCGAGAAAATCGCCCGCTATGAAGATCAAGAGATGCGCGTGTACGACAAGCACGGCACGCTACACTACGTCGATACCGACACGTCCGAAGCGAAGCGGCCCGAGGTCGATCGCGGGCATCTGCGCGAAATGCTGCTGGAGTGCCTTGCGCCCGGCACGGTACGTTGGGATCACGAACTACGCACCGTAGAGCCAAGCGACGACGGCACGGTCGATCTCCATTTCGCAAACGGCACGAGCGAACGCTTCGACCTCGTCGTCGGCGCGGACGGCGCGTGGTCGCGACTTCGCCCATCGCTCTCCGACGCGAAGCCGGCGTACAGCGGCGTCACGATGTTCGAATTCGGAATCGACGACGCAGACGCGCGCCATCCCGATTCGTCCGCGCTCGTCGGCCGCGGCCTCGCGTTCGCGCTCGGCGACGAAAAAGCGATCATCGGTCACCGCGATGCCGACGCGCATCTCGGCTGCTATGCCGGCTTGCGCGTGCCCGAAGATCGAATGGTTGCCGGCAGCATCGATCGGCCGACGCCGGCCGCGTTGCGCGAAATGCTGCTCTCGCACTTCGCGGACTGGTCGGACGACTTGCGCGCGCTGATCGTTCGGTGCGGCGACCCAATCGCGCCGCGGCCGATCTACGCTCTGCCCGCGGGACACCGCTGGCAGCATCGCTACGGACTGACGCTCATCGGCGACGCGGCGCACGTGATGTCGCCCTTCGGTGGCGAGGGCGCGAATCTCGCCATGCTCGATGCCGCCGACCTCGCTGTGGCGATTGCGGACAACGATGCTTGGGACGCCGCCGTCGCCCGCTGCGAGGGCGTTCAAGCCACGCGCGCGGAAGTCGCCGCAGAAGGCGCACGCACGGGCATCGACGAGGCGTTCTCTGCGAACGCACTCGAACACATGCTCGCGCACATGAACGAGCGTCGCGGATAGAGAACTCGGCTGCGGTGAACGACCAGCCTCGCGACTTCTCCTCGATCGACGCCGTGGCGGCCCGGCTGGGCGAAGTCGGATACATCGCGGACCGGCGTGCCGCGCTCGCGATCTATCTCGCGCAGCACTTGCGCAAGCCCGTGCTCATCGAAGGTCCGGCGGGCGTCGGCAAGACCGAACTCGCCCGCGCGACCGCATCGGCATTCGGTCTGCCGCTCGTCCGCCTGCAATGTTATGAAGGTCTCGATGAAAGTAAAGCGCTGTACGAATGGAAGTACGGCAAACAACTCCTCTATACGCAGATTTTCAAAGATACGTTCGCCGCGCGCGTCGAAGGCGCGGAATCGTTCGAAGCAGCCATGACGAGGCTGCGCGGCATCGACGACGCGTTCTTCTCCGAGCAATTCCTCGAACCGCGGCCGCTGCTTCGAGCGCTGCAGCAAGAACGCGGCGCCGTCCTCTTGATCGACGAGATCGACAAATCCGATCAGGAATTTGAAGCGTTTCTGCTGGAGATTCTCGCCGACTTTGCCGTGACGATCCCGGAGATCGGAACGATCTGCGCGACCGTACCGCCGCTCGTGATCCTGACGTCCAACAATGCGCGCAATCTCGGCGACGCGCTCAAGCGCCGCTGCCTGCATCTGCACATCGGCTATCCCGACATGGAACTCGAATCTCGCATCGTCGACGCTCGCGTGCCCGGTCTCGAACCCGCGCTGCGGACGGCACTCGTCGGCTTCGTGCAGCGCCTGCGCTACGTGGAACTCAAGAAACTGCCGTCCGTCAGCGAGACGATCGACTGGGCACGCGCTCTCGTACTGCTCAACACGACCGAACTCGAGACCGACCTCGTGCGCGATACGCTCGGCCTTCTCTTGAAGTACGAAGCCGACATGGAAGCCGTCCAGCCGCACATCGGCGACCTCATCGCAAAAGCCGCGAGCGGCCGCGCGAGAAATTGATGCCGATGTGCCTCGCGCTGCTCGGCGTCGCTGCGCCGGACGGCAGAAACGAATTCGACCCGGAGTTCGTGAACGACCGAACGTTGCGGAATGGTCGTATTCCCCCGGTCCGTACTTCGTGACGTTCGAACGGGCATGAAAGAGGCGCTCCTCGGGTTCTTACGCGCCGCTCGCAACGCCGGCGTCGAAGTATCGCCTGCCGAGAGCATTGACGCCTTTCGAGCGATCGAGCTCACCGGCTTCGATGACCGCGACGCCGTGCGTGGTGCTTTGGCGCTCGTACTCGGCAAGACCGAAGACAACGCCCAACGCATCGAACTCGTCTTCGATCGCTACTTCGGGGGCGACGGCGCCGCGTTCGAACTCGCGGCATCGGACGACGACGTCGCAAAACTCGACTTCGACATAGCCGCCTTTGTGGACGACCTGCATGACTCCATGCTTGCGAACGTCTTGCTCGACGACGATCGCGCGCGACTCGTGCGCGAACTTTACGCCGCGGCGCGCATGGAGCGCCTCGATGCGATCAATTTCTTCACCCAGGTCAACGGCACGGCACGCCGCATGCTCGACCGTCTCGGCCTCGCGGAACTCGACACCGCAATCGCGCGCCTTCGCGCCCGTGGCGACGCACGCGCGACGCAGATCGCCGACTTTCTCACGCAGCGCCGCAGCGTCGTTAGCCAGATGGCGCGCGACCTCGTCGAGCGGCGCTTCGCCGCATCGTCCGGTGGCGGCGCCCCCATGCGCCGCGACGCGTTCTTACGGGGCGCACGGCTCGCGAACGTCGACCGCCGCGACATCGATCGCATGCGCCTGCTCGTTCGCGAAATCGCGCGGCGTTTCGCGACGCGCTACGGCCGCGTGCGCAAACGCAAATTACGAGGCCGGCTCGATACCCGCAAGACTACTCGCGGCGCGGTCGCAACGAGCGGCGTTCCGTTTCGCATCCACTGGAAAAACAAAGCGCTCGAGAAACCG
Source organism: Vulcanimicrobiota bacterium (assembly GCA_964657315.1). Lineage (GTDB taxonomy): Bacteria > Vulcanimicrobiota > Vulcanimicrobiia > Vulcanimicrobiales > Vulcanimicrobiaceae > CAZZUZ01. The sequence continues at coordinate 4,398 of CAZZUZ010000040.1, read as the reverse complement.
AAGCTGCTGCTCTTATGCGACGTCAGCGGTTCGGTGGCGACGCTCGCGAGCTTTTTCTTGCTCTTCATCCACGAACTGCGCGAAGCGATCTCCGACGTCCGCGCGTTCGCGTTCTCCGGTCCCGCACTCGACATCACGGACGTGCTCGCGCGCGAGTCGATCGAAGATCTCGGCGCGCACGTCATGCGCGAGATCGGCTTCCAATCGTCGGATTACGGCCGCGCTTTCACGCAGATCGACGAAACGGGAGCATTCGATGCGGTCGACCGCAAAACGACCGTCGTCATTCTCGGCGACGGCCGCACGAACTATGGCGAAACGCGAGTCGATCTCGTGCAGAAACTCTACGAGCGCTCGAAACGCGTCGTCTGGCTGAACCCCGAAGACCGCGGCTCTTGGGGTACCGACGACTCGGCCATGCTCCGCTATAAGCGCTACACCCACGTCGCGCAAACGTGCAACCGCCTAAAACACCTCGAACGTTTCGTGGAGGATCTGCTGCAGAATCAGCACGGCTGACTCGCGCGCCGAATCGCCGTCGACGGGACTTCCCGTTCACGCATAGCTTGATCGAGCACATGCGCGTCCACGACGACCGTGCCGACTTCGGCGCCGGAATCGATATCATTCTCGACGGATTCCCAGCCGCCCGGACGGCACGCCGGAAGGCCTAGACCATCAGCGCTGCTCGTCCCAACTCTCGACCGACGAACCGCCGAACACGCCGCGCATGCGGTCTTTCGAAAACATCGAGTACGGGAATGTCGCAGGCGGAGAGCCCGCGGAATCGAGTTTCTCTCGCTGTGCGCCGGTCAGCACGACGTCGAGCGCCGCGAGATTGTCGTGCAGCTGCTCGGTTTTCGATGCACCGATGATCGTCGACGTCACGCCCGGCGCGCCGACGACCCACGCCAGCGCGACTTGCGCGAGCGAACGATCGACGTCTTTCGCAACCTCGCGCAGCGCATCGAGGATCGTCCAATTGCGTTCGGGCACCGGACCGCCGAACATCGTCTTCTTGCTCGGATCGAGCCGGCCGCCGGCCTCGGTGACGTTGCCCGAAGCGTCCCGCGAATATTTGCCGGCAAGGAATCCGAATGCGAGCGGACTCCATGGCGTGATGCCCATACCGAATTCGCGAGCCGCCGGCACGAATTCCAGTTCGATCGAACGCTCGATTAGCGAATACTGCATCTGCATCGCAATCGGGCCCGGCACGCCGAGTGCCTGCGCGAGCGTCGCGGCTTTGGCCGTGTACCACGCCGGCATGTCCGAAAAGCCGTAATAGCGGATGCGGCCGGCGCGAACGAGATCGCCGAGCGACTGCACGACTTCTTCTGCCGGCGTCACGCGATCCCACACGTGCATCCAATACAGGTCGACGTAGTCCGTCTCTAGCCGCGAGAGCGATGCTTCGAGCGCTCGATAAACGTTCTTGCGGCTATTACCGGCGAACAGCGGACTCTCGCTATCGGAATAATCGTCATTGAACGAATACTTCGTCGCGAGCACCAACCGCTCGCGCAGCTTGCGCTCGGCAATGAATCGACCGACGAGTTCTTCGCTACGGCCGTCGCCATACACGTTGGCCGTATCGATGAAGTTGCCGCCCGCGTCGAGATACGCGTTGAAGATCTCGCACGATACCTCGTCGGGCGAACCCCAATCGGCCCGGCCCAGGGTCATCGTGCCGAGGCAGAGCGGACTGACGGCCAAGCCGGAGCGTCCGAGCGTACGCAAATCGTTGAGTTTCATCGACGACAGTATACCGCAGAGAGAGCCCGGAAAACGAGGAGGACTGGGCGATCCGCATCGCCTTGCGCGGACGCGCTGCCGTTCTCTGGTTTCTTTGTGTCATCGCCGACATGCCATGCCGGTCAAGCCGCGACCTTCGGCCTTGCGTTCCTCGTGTTTTCGCGGTAGCGGAAAGCAAGCGCGGCATTTCGAAGGCGCGGGAATGGTACTCGTCATCGTCGATCTCGTTGCCGTGCCCGGAAAGCGCGGAGAGCTCGCGGAGCACGTGCACGCGCTGCTCGGCGGCGGTGCCGACGGCTTGCTGCAGTATGCCGTCGGTTTTGCGAAAAACGACCCGAACGCGATCGCCGTCGTCGAAGAATGGCACGACGATGCCGCGCACGATTCGTTCGTCCGGACCGACTTCTTCGCGGGCTTCCGCGAAGCGACGGCGACGCTTCATGCAACGCCGCCGTCCAACTCCATTTACTCGATCGACGTCCCGCTGCCGCCGGAGACGCCGATCATTTCCTTACTTTAGCTCCGAACTACCGACGATGTTCGTCCGGCGGTGCCTCACCGCGTGCACGAACGTCGGCGGGATGCGACTCCTGCACGGGGCGCTCGGCACTCGCGTGCGGCGGCGGCGGGATGACGTGCGGCGGCCGTACGATGGCGCGCGGGCGAACCACGTTTGGCGGCATATTCGGCCGCGCCTCGACCGGCGGCGCGTATTGGTGCGCGGGCTGCGGCCGCAGCACCGGCGCCGTATGCACGACCGGCGCGGCGGGTGCCGGCGCGATCGCCTTCGGCGGCGTTTCGTCGCGCGGAGCGAACGCCTTCGGCAACGTTTCGACCGGCGTTCTCACGACGTCCGGCGCGACGCGCTCCGGCTCGGCCTTCGGCGCGACCGGCTGGGTGCGCGGCGCGGCGATCGGCGCGACGCGCGTCTGCGGGGCAACCGGCGGGGCGTGGACGCCGAAGCGGACGACTTGCTTCACGGGTTCGAACGATGCCGGACGATTCGCGCTCGTCAGCGGGTGCGCGACGGCGACGACGGGCGGATTGTCGTGATTGACCGTCGCGAGCAATTGCCGGTCTTGCTCCGCGACTTTGAGGTGCTGCACTTGCACGCTCGTGACCCCGAGGTGCCGTGCGTGCGTCACCGCGATCTCTCGCTCCGTCGGGCGCGCTTGTAATCCGTCGGCGCCGCCGTTATAGCTCACGCGCGTCGTTCGATTGTCGATCACGACCGTGCGATTGACGTAGGTGTCGTGCACGATCGTCGAGTTCACGCGCGTCACGTACGTGTTGTACTGGAACGTGCGGCCCTGCCAGCGACCGCCGTCGTAACCGCGTCCGCCGTAACCGCCGCCGTAGTTCACGCCGCCGTAAAACCCGACCGCAACGGCCCAAAAACCGGGGCTCCACGCGTAACGCGAGTTGTCGTAATGCCAGTAGCCCGGCGTCCAGAGATAACCGGTTTGCGGCGCCGCTACCCAGGTTCCCGGCACCCAATAATAGCCATACGGTCCCCACGCCCAATACCCCGGCTGCCAAATCTCGTTCGGCTCGGGCACGTAGGGTTGCGCGTACGACGGAATCGGCGGCGGCGCGTAGCTCGCGTAGCTGCCGTCGTTATCGTAATTGGTCAGCGACGGCGGCGAATAAGCCTGGGGCACGCCCGCCATCGCGATCGACACGACATCGTCCGAAGCGTCGTAGTTGACGCTCGCGCCGAGCGCTTCGGAGATGAAACGCAACGGCACGTACGTGCTGGCACCGACGATGAACGGCGCGACGTCGAGGATCTCGCTCTGCCCGTTGACGCTCGCCTGCGTCGCGCCGATGTGGAGCGAGATGTCGCGGCCGTGGCCCTGCGCGTTGATCTCGCCGTCGGAATAGTCGACGCTCGCGCCGAGGCGTTCGAACACGCCGCGCAACGGCACGAACACGCGGCCGGCTTCGACGATCGGGGCCGGCGAGAAGTCGACTTCGCTTCCGTTGACCCGGACGCCGACGTCTGCCGAGGCGTTCTGTGCGAGGGAGAGGAGCATGAAGGCCGTCCCCGCCGCTGCGGCTAGTTGCTTTCTCATAGTGTTCGGCTAACGTCCTCAAACGAGCCGGCGTTGCGCGCTCTCAGAAAAGCTTAATCCCCGCGGGGTGAACTACGGCCCCGCCGACGACATGATCGCGTCCACCGCCCGTCATGAAGCCTTTTTGACCGTGCTTTGCGCGAACCGATCCCGGCACGAAATCAGCGCGCGGATGCCGCCCCCGCAGGCTGCGCGAGCATAGCCGGACCGCTGTAGGTCTCCGGATATTCGCCCGTCAGACAGCCCATGCACATCTCGCCGCGCTTGCGTTTGATCGCCGAGAGAATCCCTTCTTTGCTCAAATAGCCCAGCGAATCGGCGCCGATCTTTTGACGGATCTCTTCGATCGTAAAATTCGCGGCGATGAGCTCTTCGTGCGTTGCCATATCGACGCCGAGATAGCACGGATGGATGATCGGCGGCGAGGTGATGCGCACGTGCACCTCGCGCGCGCCCGAATCGCGTAAGAGCTTGACGATGCGCGGCGTCGTCGTGCCGCGGACGATCGAGTCGTCGACGACTACGACGCGCTTGCCCGCGAGCAGTTCGACGATCGGGTTGAACTTGA
>CAZZUZ010000039.1:0-12363 GCA_964657315.1 Vulcanimicrobiota bacterium | reverse complement strand
AGCGCGGTATCGTAGTCACGGCGCGTGGCGGGCAATGCGGAGAGATCGACGACGCCCGCGATCTTCCCGTCGTCGCCGACGTCGAGATAGTGGCCGGGCTCGATGTCGGCGTCGTGCGAACGGCCGGCGTCCTCGGAGCGGTCGAGTTCGGGACCGAGCGCGGCGATCTCGTCGACGGCGGCGGCGGAGCGAACGAAGTCCGGGAGAGTATCGGGCAGCGCTTGCGCCGCCGCACGCGAGATCATCGTATGTCCGGCTCCGCCCCACGCGTACGTGCGGGCGCCGGCAAAGGCGATCAAGGCGACGGCGGTGAGCGATGCGAGCAAGGGGCGCATGGAACTCCTCATTGGCCGTTCGGCGATGTTTCGAAAACCGGAGAGAGTAGAGGTCCGATGTACCGCGGTTCGACGCCGCCCATTTGGAGTAGGCGTTTATTGAAATCGGCAACGTCGAAGGCGCTTCCCAGACGTTCGCGTTCCGACGCTTCGGCTTGGCGGATGGCGTCGAGGCCGACGAAGTACGTGGTGAGCTGATCGTGCGAGAGCTGCAGGCGGTGCCATTTTCCGATCGCCTCGGAATGCTCTTGAAACGCCAGACGTTCGAGCAAATCTTCGCAACGCGGCAGCGTGAGGTCGCCCGTGTGAAAGGCCGCGTCGATGAGGACGTTGGCTTCTTCGCGCAAACGCCACTTCAGTTGGAAAAGGCGCATGGCGGGATCGGCCGCATCGTAACCGGCGTCGAGGATCATGCCCTCGCCGTAGACGGCCCAACCTTCGACGTACGATCCGTTCGAGAAGACGCGACGCACGAGCGACGGCACGCGCGAGCCGTAGCGGAACTGCACGTAATGTCCCGGCACGGCTTCGTGAATCGCAAGCATCTTGATCTCGTAATCGTTGTAGTCGCGCAAGTACGAAGACACGCGCTCGGCGTCCCACGTCTTCGGGATCTTGTCGATGTAAAAATACGATTCGCCCAGCGGCGCGAACGGGCCCGACGATTCCATGCTCGCACCCGAGAAGCCGGCCATGAAGTCCGGCGTCGGGACGACCGAGAGCGTCGCGGGCTGCGGTAGCTTCACGACGGGATGCTGCGTGAGGAACGCTTCGATCGAAGCGACGTCGGCCTTCGCCGTCGAAAAGATCGTCGTGCGCGACGGATGCGCGTTTGCGAGCCGGTCGAGTACGCGGCGGATCACGATGTCTTGCGCGGCCGGCAGCGTCTCGTCGACGGCATCCTTCGGAAAGAACTTGCGATCGAACGGAATCGCGAGCTGCAGCATCTCGGCGCGATTCTTCTTGAAGTCGGCGAGCGCGTCGCTCACGAGTTGCGCGCGCGTTTCGTCTGTGCCGGCCTGCAGCTGGAGCTCGCGATCGAAGACGTAGGCGCCGACGCGCGGGTTGCGATGGGAGCGCGGTAGCAGCACGTGGCGCAAGTAGCGTCCGAACTGGCGCAAACTTGTTAGGGTTGCGGGAAGGCGCCGGGCGATCGCCGCGCGGATCGGCGCCGGTGCGGTTCTGGCTTCCGCCGTGAGACTCGTGTAGAGTTCGATGTTGCCCGCGTTGTCGTCGATCGCTTGGAGGGTCGAGACTCGTGTCGGCTTCGTCAGCATTTTCTCCGCAGCGCGGACGATGCCCGGAATGCGCGTGAGACGCGGGGCGGCGTGCGCGAGGCGCTGCGAGAGCGGTGCGTAATGGCGGCCGGTGAGCGTGTAGAGCGCTTCGCCGATAACGCTCGTGTAGACGGTCGGGTCGGTGTGGACGGGTGCGATCGTGCGGTCTTCGAAGAGTTCGAGATCGATCGTATCCTGCAGTGCGCGCCGGTCGGCGGCGTCGCCGGCGCTCAGCAAAGTCGCGGGGATGGCTGCGAGGCGTGTTTCCCAGGCAACGAGCCAGGTAATGCGCTTATCGTGACCGGCTTCGGAATAGTCGTCGAGGCGATCGTCGTAGGCGTGGATGCCCAGGCCGTCGGCAAAGAGCGGGTCGCGCTGCTCGGACTCGTTGACGAAGCGCGCGGCGATCCGCGAGAACGCGAGCTTCGATGCGGGGCCGCTCTCGGGCGCGGCCGGGGCGGCGAACGGAAGGAGCGCGAGCCCGATAGCGAGGCTCGCGCTCAGCACGCGCGCGGGCGATAATGGGAGCATGCTAGTGCTTTCTGGCTACGCGGTCCGCGAGTTCCTCTGCAAACGCGTCGACGGTCATCGACGGGCGCTTTTCGTCGTTGCCGCGCTCGTTCGGCGCGATCGTTTCCGCTTCGACTTCCGACCTTCCGGCCACGAGGATGTACGGGACTTTTTGCGTCTTCCAATGGCGGATCTTGTAACCGAGCTTTTCGTTGGACGCATCGACTTCGACGCGGAAACCGCGCGCGCGCAATCCGTCGCGCACGGCCGTCGCGTAGTCGAGCTGGTGCTCGGAGATGGGCGTGACGACGGCTTGCACGGGGGCGAGCCATGCGGGGAAGGCGCCGCCGTAGTGTTCGATGAGCACGCCGAAAAAGCGCTCGAGCGAACCCGCGAGCGCGCGGTGGATCATCACCGGCGGATGGTCGTGGCCGTCCGAACCGCGATAGGTCAGACCGAAACGCGCTGGCAGGATGAAGTCCACCTGCACGGTCCCGAGCTGCCAGCGGCGGCCGATCGCGTCGTGCACGTTGATGTCGAGTTTGGGCCCGTAAAACGCACCGCCGCCGATGTCGATCGTATACGGCAAGCCGCGCGATGCGAGCGCACTGCGGATCGCTTCTTCGGCGACGTCGTCGGTGGGAACTTTGACCGCGGGCTCGCGCGTGGAGAGCACGTATTCGACTCTGTCGAAACCGAACGCGTCGATCAGGCGGATCGCTTCGTCGGCCGTGGCTTCGAATTCGCCCTGCAGCTGATCCGGCGTGCAGAAGAGGTGCGCGTCGTCCTGCGTGAAGCCGCGCACGCGCGTGAGTCCGTGGAGCGTACCGCTGCGTTCGAAGCGATAGACGGTGCCGAATTCCGAGTAACGCAACGGCAGGTCGCGATAGGAGCGGCCCTCGCTGCGATAGATCAAAATGTGCCCCGGACAGTTCATCGGTTTGAGCCGGAAGCGCTGACCCTCGACTTCGAGCGGTCCGAACATGCCGTGCGCGTAGTTCTCGAGGTGACCCGAGATCTCGAAAAGTTTTTCGCTGACCACGTGCGGCGTCACGACACCCTGATAGCCGCGCGCTTGCAATCCTTCACGAATGAAGTTTTGGATGATCTCACGGACGACGACGCCTTTGGGCTGCCAGAAGACGAGGCCGCCGCCGGCATCCTCCTCGATCGAAAACAGGCCCAGTTCCTGACCGAGTTTGCGATGGTCACGCTTGAGCGCTTCCTCGATCTGCAACAGGTGGGCGTCGAGTTCGGCCTGCGTGTGCCAGGCCGTGCCGTAGATGCGCTGCAGCATCGGCTTGTGCTCGTCGCCGCGCCAATAGGCGCCCGCGACGCTCATCAGTTTGAACGCGCCGATGTCTGCCGTCGACTTCGCGTGACCGCCGCGGCAAAGGTCGGTAAACTCGCCGATCGTGTAGAGCGTGATCGGATCGCCGTCGGGGATGCCCTCGGCGAGTTCGACCTTATACGGATTGCTCGCGAAACGTTCGATCGCGCCTTCGCGTGTCGTGCGTTCGCCCGTCATTTCGTAGCCGGCCTTCACGATCTCCGCCATGCGCGCTTCGAGCTTCACGAGATCTTCGGGCGTGAACGGCGTCGCGCGATCGAAGTCGTAGTAGAAGCCGTTTTCGATCGAGGGGCCGATCGTGGGCTTTGCCTCGGGGAAGAGATCCTGGACCGCGTACGCGAGCACGTGCGCGGTTGTGTGGCGCAGTTCGTCGAGGGGGACGGCGTCGTGCGGATGGGGCGGGGCGGCATTCATAGGGGCTGGGCTTGGCCGCTCGCGAGTGGGGTGCCTGTGCGTCGCCGCCTCGCGGACGCCGATCAGGCTGAGGGTGCGTTGACGATCGGCGCGACCTCGGCGAGCAGGCGCAGTTCCCGGCTACAGCGGTCGACTCGGCGAGCGGCACGCGTGATGTCGGCGTCGGTTGCATGCGTCATTGCGAGCCAGGCATACATGTTGAAGGCTTCTCGTAGTCGTACGTTCGCTCGCGTCAGGTCGATCATTGTCAGGTTTTCGTCAAGGTCTTGCGGCTGCCGCAGTGCCGATCGTGCCCGGGCGCGATATGGTGCGCGGCGAACGGATTCGGGTCACATCCGATGGCGAGCGGCGCGCTTTCGGGTAGAACCGCATCACGATGGCGACGACTACGATAGACACGATCACGCTCGGCGGCGACCTTACCGTCGCCCGCATGGGTTTCGGCGGAATGCGGCTCTGCGGACCGCGCGTTTGCGGCTATCCCGAGAATCGCGAAAATGCGCTCGACGTCTTACGGCGCGCGGTGCAACTCGGCGTGACGTTCATCGACACCGCCGACGCGTACGGGCCGCACGTCAACGAAGAGCAGATCGCCGAGGCGCTCTATCCGTATCCGAAAGATCTCGTGATCGCGACCAAGGGCGGCAGCATCCGACCCGACGGAAAGTGGCTCGCGGACGGGCGCCCGGAATATCTGCGCGATGCGTGCGAGGGAAGCTTGCGGCGGCTCAAGCTCGATCGCATCGACGTGTACCAGCTCCACGTGCCCGATCGCAACGTCGCGTTCGAAGACTCGATCGGCGCGCTCAAAGCGCTGCGCGATGCGGGCAAGATCCGTCACGTCGGGCTTTCGAACGTCTCGGTCGCGCAGCTGGCGACGGCGCGGAAGATCGTGCCGATCGTCTCCGTTCAGAACCGTTACAACGTCGGCGAGCGCGAAAGCGAAGACTTGCTGCTCGCGTGCGAGCGCGACGGGCTCGCGTTTCTCCCGTACTTCCCGATCGATGCGGGCGATCTCGCGGGTGCGACGGGCGTCCTCGCGGACGTCGCGAGCGCGCATCGCGCTTCGACGGCACAGATCGCACTTGCGTGGTTGATGCAACGTTCGAAAGCGATGCTGCCCATTCCCGGCACGTCGTCGCTCGCGCACTTGGAAGAGAACGTCGCAGCCGCCGCGATTGCGCTCACGAAGAGCGAGTACGCATCGCTCGATGCGATCGCGGCGCCGCGAGAGTAAAATCGCGCTACGACGGCTGCGCAGCCGTCGTCTAAATGAGGTCGAAGCCGGCTTTTTCGAGGACCGTTTTGCCTTTGGCGAGATGGTCTTCGCGCATCAGGATGTATGTCGTATCGTAGGTGCTGATATTGAAGATGGGAATGCCGGCCGCGCCGAGCGGGCGCGTGATGCTCGCGACGACGTTGGTGACGCCGAAGTCGAGCGTCCCCTCGACGAAGATGCCGCGAAATCCGCGTTCGACCTCGGAGACGTCGTGCGGTACGGCCGAAGCGGCGCAGACGATCGAGAGTTCGTCGCGCGTGCGGACGATCGCGATGAGTTCGGCGCCGCCGATCCAGGCCGGGACGGCCGCGTTCGGCGCGAGGCGCACGAGCGCGAACGTTTCCGAGAGGGTGCGGATCTTCATCGAGCGGTGGGCTCGTGCTCGCTGCCGGAACTGCGTAGGAACTGCAGGACATCTTCGGCGTTGCGATCCGGCGGGAAGACCGGATAGAAGACGTGCGAGATCGTGCCGTCGTCGATGACGAGCGTGCAGCGTTTGAGCAGCGACATGCCCGCGGCCTCGAACGTCGGCATGCGCAGCGCGTGTGCGAACGTCAGCGCCTCGTCGGAGAGCAGCGGGAACGGCAATGCGAGGCGGTTGGCAGCTTCTTGCTGGTACGCGGTATTCTGCGTCGACACGCCGTAAACGTGATGCGCGCCCGCATCGCGCAGCTCGGCGAAGTGATCGCGAAACGCGCACGACTGCGGCGAGCATCCGCGCGCGCCGGGAATCGCGTCCCAGCCTTCAGGATTATCGACGCCCGGAACGCCGGTGCGCGGGTAGGCGTAGAGGATCGTCCGGCCCGAGAGGCTCGCGAGGTCGACGGTACCGCCGTCCGTCGAGGGCAGCGGAACGGACGGTACGCGCATGCCGTGCAGATGTGCGGCGCCGTCGTCGTCCTCGGGCGCGGGAATCATCGACCAGTCGGGCGCGTTCGTGTTCATTTCGCTCCTCTCGTCAGCGAACCGGTCGCTATCGGATGAAAATCGGTTTGGCCCGGGCCGGAGATTTCGAAACGCACGTCGAGATCGTCATCTGCCCGATGTGCGTACGTGAGCCGGAAATTCGGCGCGCCGGGAGGCGATTGGGTGTCGAACTCGACCGACATATCGGGCATCACGGTGACGTTTGTGTAGTGGATGACGTGCGTGCCGTCGGTATAGTCGGCGCGCAGTTTCGCGCCGTCGGCGTAGATCATCATCACTTGATCGAACGAGCCCGCCCGTTTGCCCGTTTTGTCGAAGAGATCGGTATGGTCGCGGCGCACGATCGCGGCGCCGCCGGCTTCGCTCGTGAACGTCGACGTGCCGGTCGACGTCTGACCCGTATCGGCCACCGTGCCCCGACCGTTCTGCCACGTGCCCAGGAGGAACGAGAGATTCGCTATCGCGTTCTTCGCATCGGCCGCTTGTGCGTTCGCGACTGCGGGTGTGAGCGAGACGATTGCGGCGACGGCGAGCAGCGAGCGGAGCGCGGCGGCGCAGACGTTGCGGGTCATGGGCGTTCCTCGTTCGATTTTGCGTGCTCCGGCCCATCTCGAGGCGCTCGAGCCATCGGCCTCAGCAGATGACGTCGACGGTGACGTCGCCTTCGCGGCGTTCGACGGTGACCGCGATGGCAGAACCCGTACGGCGCACGCAAACGTCGACCGTCGCACCGCCCACTTCGAGCCCCCGCAGCGAGAGATCGTCTAGCGCTTCGGGCAGCACCGGATGGTCGAAACGAATGCGGCGGTTGAAGGGGTCGAGCGACACGCCGAGAGCGGCTTGGATGAGTGCGAAAACCGTCGCGCTCGACCACGCCTGCGGCGCACACGCGACGGGATAGAGCGTCGGCGATGGGCGCCGGCGGCGTTCGAAGCCGCAGAAAAGTTCGGGCAGACGGCGCAGCGAGAGCGACGTCGCGGCATCGACGAGTCCCGTCATGATGCGCAGCACCTGCGGCTTGAGGCCGTAGCGCGACATGCCCAGAGCGATCATCCCGTTGTCGTGCGGCCAGACCGAGCCGTTGTGATAGGAGAGCGGGTTGTAGCGCGCGGACGAAATCGCGACCGTACGGATGCCCCAGCCCGAAAACGAGTTCGGCGCGAGCAGCGTCGTAGCGACGGTCTGCGCGCGTTCTTGCGATGCGATGCCTGTGAGCAGCGCATGGCCCGCGTTCGAAGTGCGGACCTTGCATTGCCGCTTGTCGCCGTCGAGCGCGATCGCGTACGTAGCAAGTTCTTCGCACCAGAACGCTTCTTCGAAGCGCTCCTGCAGCGTTCGCGCTTCGCGATCTAGACGTTCGGCGTCGCCGTACTCGCCGAGCGCGCGCGCCATCGCGCTCGCGTGACGTTTCGCGCCGAAAGCATACGCTTGCACTTCGCAAAGCGCGATCGGTCCGCGCGCCATGTCGCCGTCAGCGTAGAAGAGCGCGTCCTGCGAATCTTTCCAGCCTTGATTGTTGAGCCCGTCTTTGCTCTTTTGTGCGTATTCGAGGAAGCCGTCGCCGTCGGCGTCGCCGTACGTGTCCATCCAAACGAGCGCGGCGCGCACGTTCGGCCAGAGTTCGCGTACGAACGCGAGGTCGGCCGTGCGTTCGTAATATTCACCGAGGAGCAGAACGAAGAGCGGCGTGGCGTCGACGCTGCCGTAGTAGCGGCCGAACGGAACCTCACGCATGCGCGCCATCTCGCCGTCGCGCATTTCGTGGAGGATCTTGCCCGGTTCGGCATCGCGAGCCGGATCGATCTCCGTCGCTTGCGTAACGGCGAGGAATCGGAGCACGCCCTTGGCCATCGAAGGATCGGCCCAGAGCATCATCATCGCGGTGATGAGGCCGTCCCGGCCGAACGGCGTGCTGTACCAGGGCACGCCGGCATACGGATACGGACCGTCGGCGGTTTTGGTCACGAGCATGTACGTGTCGGAGATGCTGCGGCGAACGATCTCGTTGAAGACCGGATTCTCCGTCGAAACGCCCGTCGCGCGCCGGCTCATCCGCAGCAGATCGCGGCGCGAGAGGCGCATGTCGCGGTAGAATTCGCGTGCGCCGAACGCCGCATCGCCGTTCGCGAGTCCGAAACGGACGAAGACGCGGATGCAGTCGTCGTGCTCGAGGTCGAGTTCGTAGACGGCAAAATTTTGCGTGAGCTGCTGCGGCGGCGGGTCGAAGGCGAAGGCGCTCGTGGTGCGTACGCCGTCGAGGGCGTCGTAGGCGTATTCCACGCGCGTGGCCGAGGCGACGCCGATCGCGGTCGTACCGTGATTGGCGCGATGTTGCCCGCGGACTTCGAAGACGTCGATGAAGTCGGCTCCGAATTCCAGCGTCAACGTCAGCGAGAGTTTCTTGAGACCGAAATTGCGCAGCAGGATGCGTTCGTAGAGCGCGCCTTCCCACACGAAGCGGCGGCGATGGATTTGGATCTGCTCGCGCGAGAGAAAGACGCGGTCGCCGTCGAGCAGGTCAGAATTCGTGAGATCTGCGTCGAAGGTCGCGTTGTCTTCTTGCGTGTTCGCACTGAGCAGCAACGGACGATGCCCGGCGAAGCGCAATTCGTAACGCGAGACGATGCGCGTACCTCCGGCATAGAGACCTTCCGGCGTGCCGAGCGCTCCCGCAATGTCGCCGCGATCGTCGAAAACGGCGAACGCATCGCCGTGTTTGAGCACGACCGGGTGGCGCTCTTGTGCGGCTGCGGTAGCCGGGACGTGGAGGGTCGGCGCGCTCATCGCTCGCCGTTTCCCGTCTGCGTGCGATAGAGTTCGACGTATGCGTCGGTGACGCGTCGGATGGAAAAGCGTTCTTCGAAGCGTTTACGGATCTTGCGGCGATCGAGGAGTTTCAGTTTCGGAACCGCGGCGATCGCTTCGTCCACGGTATCGACGATGAAGCCCGTGACGCCGTCTTCGACGATCTCGCCGACCGAGCCGTGGCGAAACGCGATCGTCGGCGTGCCGGTCGCCATCGCTTCGATCATGACCAAGCCGAACGGTTCGGGCCAATCGATCGGAAAGACGAGCCCGAGCGCGTTGCCGTAGAATTCGCTTTTCGCAGCGTCGCCGATCTCGCCGATGAATTCGACGTGCGGCGCTTTCATGAGCGCCGCGATTTTGGTGTCGTAATACACGCGATCGGCTTTGTCGATCTTCGCCGCCATCTTCAGTTTGAGGCGCGCCCCGTGGGCGATCTCGATCGCGCGGTCGGGACGTTTTTCCGGGCTGATACGGCCGATGAAGGCGAGATAGCCGCCTTTTCCCGTCCCGAATTCGTAGAGGTCGGGCGGGAGGCCGTGGTGGATGGTGCGCACCCAATTTGCGTCGCGCACCGGAATTCGCTGCGCATCGGAGATCGAGACGAGCGGCATTGCGGCGAACTCGTGCAGTACGTCCGCCATGATGCCGTAATCTTGCCGCCCGTGCAGCGTCGTGACCGTCTTGTTCGCAACCCGCTCGAAGCTCGGAAAATGCAGAAAGTCGGTATGAAAGTGCAGTACGTCGAATTCGTCCATGCGTTCGAGTATGCGATGCAGCATGATCGAGTGGTAGGCGAACGCTTCGAACTCGGAGCCTTTGAGGCGCAGCGCCTGTTCGATCGGTGCGAGCAAACGCGCGTGCGTTTTCGAATCGCCGCTCGCGAAGAGCGTGACGTCGTGACCCGCTGCAACGAGATCCTCGGTGAGATACGAGACCACGCGCTCCGTGCCGCCGTAGCCCAGTGGGGGGCAGCTCTCGATGAGCGGCGCGATCTGTGCAATTTTCATTTGTTCTTCGCGCTGTACCCAGCGCGAGGGCATCCGAACGGTTGCTAGATTTTGGTGAAGGTGGCTATCTGTTCGGGCTCGTGCTCCGAACCACGCGGCAAGTGGCGATAGCTGACGTCGAAACTGTCGGGAACGCCGCGGCCGATCGTGCCGCCGAATTCGTACGTGTCGGTGTGGAACGCGATGCCGCGCGTGCCGGCGAGCTTCCACGTACCGCCGCTGCCGAAGGCCGGGTCGGAGAACGTTACGGTGCCGTCCGCGTCGAACGTAACGGTCGTCTTCGCATCGCCCGCGTAAAAGACGTAGCTCGTGCCGCCGAACCGACGCGGATCTTCGGCGGCGGTCGCTGCGGTCGCGCCCTGCGCTCCCGGCGCGGCTTGCATCGAAGCGTTGCCGTTTATCGGAGAGCTCGCGTTTGCGGCGCTGCGGTCGTCCGTGCAGTGTTTGATCGCGCGAAGCGGATGGCCGCGATACGGGCCGCCCAGACCGACGCAGCGCTGCGTGTCCTGCGAGAAGAAGAAGCCCGCCACACCGCCGAGCGACGCGATGATGCCGACGATCGCGGAGATCTTCACCAGGTCGAGTTTTGCCGCCATGGACGGCTTGCTTTGTGCGCGTCGCCGTGCGGTCCTCGAAGGCCGAGGAACCACGCCGACCCCCTTGGCTATGAGAGGGCCGGCGCAGTCGTTAATTCGCGTAGTCGGTCGTGCGAATCGTGATGCGGAACGCTTGGTGTTTGTTATCGCTCGGCAGCAGAACGATTTTCGCGGGAACGAACTTTGCGGGCACGTAGAACTGGACTTGTTCTTTCCACTGGCCGCCCGGCACGACGCCGTAAACGCCGCCCATCGGCTTCACGTTATTGGGCTGCGCCTGATAGGTGTCGCCGTCGGCGTCGGCGACCGACGCCATGAATTGCTGCATGTAGAGCGCTTTTGCGGTGCCGTTGCTGGCCGACGCGGTAAACACGATCCATTTTTGGCCGGACGTTGCGGTGAGGTCGTCGGCATCGTTCGCGTTACGAATTTCTTTCGGCGTCAAGCGGACTTCGCCGTTGAAGAGTTTCTGGCCGATCGTTCCGGCGACGCCGGCGGCTTGATTCGCGCCGCCGGGGACCGGAGTCGCGGGCGCGGAGAGTACGGGCGCGTTTGCGCCGAGTACGACGGTAAGAGCGAAGAGTGTAGATAGACGTTTCATCGAGCCTCCTTGAGCGGGCATTTTCGTTCGACGGTAGCGCATCCCCGTCCAGCATGCGTCGCAATGGTCTGGATCGTGTCGACATCTCTCGACGCTGCCATTCCGGCGGTTTCGGGCCGCCCCGGCCGGTTCTTTCGCGGGAGCGTTTCGTGGATCGCGGACGATAGCCGCCGCGACGCCCGCGGGTAGTTTTCTTACGCTCTCGACCGTCGAAGAGTTCGACTTCGATCGCAGAAGCCGCACTTCAGGTCGTCTTTCTAAAGGGAGCTTGGGATGGACTACACAGCGGCGCTTGCGGAATTGCTCGCGGGACACGGATTCCGCCGATTCGGCATCTCGCGGACCGAGATTGGGCATTTATTGCTAGCAGGTCGTCTCGACGGCCGGCCCATCGACATCGTCCTCGATACGGGCGCGGGCAAGACGTTCGTCGAGCTGGGCTATTGCCGAGCCGAGGGAATCGCCGTAACGGACACGGGCCGGGCCGGCTCTCCCGCTGCCGGAGCCGCCAACAGCGCCGTCTCAAACGTTTTCATGTTGCGCGACGCCCGGATGAGCCTCGACAATTTTCTGCTACGAACCGACGGCCTATTCGCGATCGACATGACCTTCACCAACGAAAAATTGAAGGCACGCGGCGTCGAACCGATTCGAGCCGTGATCGGACAAGATGTCTTGCGAAACCACCGCGCGGTGATCGACTATGCGAAGCTCGCTTTATACTTGAACGCTGCACCAGAGTGATGCTTTTTATGGCTCTTAACGATCGCGGGTTCGGCTCGTGCACCAGCGAGTCACTAATTGAATGAAGTCGTTTCTTAAGAGCGCTCGAGTATTTAGGGTGCGCGGCTCGCATCGTCTGGAGAAAGTGGAAAACCCTTACAAAGTAAAGGTTTTCGCAAATGGTGGGCACACGAGGTTTCGAACCTCGGACCTCTACAGTGTCAATGTAGCGCTCTCCCCCTGAGCTATGCGCCCGTCAGACTCGGTGGGGACTCTCAGCGATACGACGGGCCGGCGCTACGTTCCTCGGAGTCGAGATGCTCGCTCACGGCACTGGGCCGGCGTTGCTAACCGGCCGCTAGTGCGGCTTTTGATCGCGGGTTACTGCGGAAGATAGTCGCAGCCGTCGCGATCTCCCACAGCATGATCGTGTAGACGGCGCCGCGTTCCCAGAGGCCGGGCGTGCTTCGGGACGACTGCGAGCCGCCCAGCAGCATAGCGAAACTCACGATGCCCGCGAGCGCAAGGACGATGC
>CAZZUZ010000038.1:0-12373 GCA_964657315.1 Vulcanimicrobiota bacterium | reverse complement strand
CGAACGGCCGCATCTCGCGCGCGAACGACGTCGAGGTCCGCGAGCGCCGCGAGTTTGACGCCCGGCATGAGGTTGAGCTGCGCCAGGATCATCGTGCCGAATTTTCCGGCGCCGACGAGGGCGACGCGAACGTGCCGATTGGCTTCGGCGCGAGCGATGAGTTTGGGAGCGTAATTCATGGGCGAACCGTTAGGTGAGCGGCGCCGGTCCGTTTTCCGCAGGACGCAGCGTACACGCCTGACGGCTGATGACGTTGCCGCTCGAGCCCACCGCGGTCGTCTGCTCGAACGTCACGTCCATCATGGTATCGCCGACGACGCGGATCCTCGAAGCGACGTCGAGCCGCACCGGAACGGTGCCCGCTTGCGATTGCACGCCGAGCGTCTGCGAGCCGTTTCCGGTGAGGACCAGCGATCCGTCGCGCGTGGTCTCTTTACTCGTCTCGAGCCGGATACGAACGATGCCGTCGCCCGCATGAACGTAGACGTAGTTCGGTTCGCCGGGGGCGTGCAATGCGTTATACACCGAGGCCGCAGCCATGTTGTAACACGTCACGCTCGGATCGCTGGAAACCGTCGCAATCTCGCCGTCGTTCGCAAACTTCGTCGGCCCGTCGAAGGACGCGCCACCGGTACTCGAAAGCTCGATGAACGCCTGCGGCTCGCCGCGGCGGATCGTCATCGTTTCATCGAGCTTCTGCGCGGTCGAATTCGCATCGTATTCGTACGTCGCGTCGTACGACGTCGACGTTTCTCCCGACGATGCGGCAACAGGACCGGTCGACACGACGAGCATCGCGACGGCCAACGTACCGAGACTCTTGCGACGATTCATAAACACGCGTTCACCCTACCCATTAATTGCGGTTCATGCAGCGTCGCATCGCTTCTTGAGATCCGCATGAGCAATCCGCGATCCCGTTCCCCGACTCCGCGCATCTCAGCGTCGTCCCAGACGCCGAGGGCAAGTTTTGACTCGAAGAATCATCGCGCCATGACTACGTCTTTCGGCTCGCTCGCCGCAGCGTCGTTCGGTGCTTTCGTAAAATGTACGCCGCCGATCCGGAGAACGTCCACCCGACGCCGAATCTCGTACGATTCGTACGGCGCGGCGCAGGGCATCTCGACGTGGCGCGTCGTCACTAAAGGCGATGGGGTCCCGAACCCGCCGCCCGCGGTCCTCGGCCGGGGGATACACTACGCTACGGCACGCGCACCGCAGGGCGACGTACGAGCAGTTGCTGCACGCAGCTACTTCTTATGAAAACGTGCCGACCGCGGGTTCGCAAAATCCACGACGGTTTTTTCTGCGCGCACCTTGCGATGGAGCGATAGCTCGGGCGAAGCGGGCACGAGGCGCAGGCGCTCTTCGGCGAACGACTGCAACACGTGGTCGGGCAAACACTCTGCGGCCCGGTCGTTGAGCACGAAATCCCACGAGTTGATGCCCATCTGCAGCCAGAGATTGGCCTGGACGCCGAGCGGAAAGACCATACCGAACACGCCGAACGTTTCGATCAGTGCGGCGAGTCCGGGAACGCTCTTGGTGGCGTAGACGGCGTACGGATAGCGCAAACCCTCCGCCCCGTCCGGCGATTCGTTGACGTCGGCGTAGATTTCGCTGACGTCGGCAACGTCGCGGCGCGAAAACGTCACGTCCGGCGAGATCGAGCTGACGAAGAGCACGGGCACGTCGGTGTTCGCCGCAGCGTTGTAAGCCATCGCGATCGCGGCCATGACCGACGCGATCGAACGTTCCGCAAAGTCCGAGATTTCCGCCGACCAGCGGCGTTGATCTTCGTGGCGGATATCGAAATAAAACCATTGGCCGAAACGCGACAGACGCACGTCGAGGTCGAGCGCGGACGAAGGATTACGAGCGATGTCGATCATGAACGATCTGCCCTGCGCGGATAGAAAATGACGTCCGACTCATGCGGCCGGACGTGGCGTAAATTTACTCAAATTCGCCTCGAAAATCCTGCGCTAACGCGTCTGCTCGATCTCTAGTTCCATCGCATCGAAGTCGCATGCCAGCGCCGTTTTCGATTTGGGCCGTTCGATCGCGCCGTGAAGGTACAAATGACTCTTGATTTCGATCTGAAACGGAAGATCGGGACCGACGGAGGCGTTCGCAAGCAGGGGTTGTTTCGGCGTCCAGACCGCCGGACAGCGCGTATCGGGAGCGGAGATCGTATCCACGAGCGGCTCACGTGCCGCGCGTTTCGCGAGATCGGTTTGCGGCGTCACGAGGTACGTAAACCAATAGGTCCAGAGCGCCTCGTTGAACGTCGTCGGACGCGAATACAGCGTCGCGAAGATCGGCAGTCCGGCGCGCACGCTCGACCCGAACGGAAACACGCGGCAGCGCGCGTCGGCTGCATCGCAGCGACGGGAACCGGCGATCGCAGCCGAAGTGAAGCGATATCCGTCGTGCGTGCGGACGATGTAATGCAACTGCTCGAGCACGGCCGCAACGCGCGAACCGCGATGAACGGTGCCGAGCGAAATCTCGAGATCTTCCCGCGCATCGCCGCGTGCGAGCTGCGCGTCGATCGCGCGCACGGCTTGCCAATAGGTGAGTTCGCGAGCCGAAGCGCCGGCCGAGAACGCGCGAAACGCGACGGCAATCGCGATGATCGAAAAGACGGCGGAACGCATCGCGCTCCAATCCGCCGTCTCGCGCAACCGCTCCCCCGCTACAATTTCGAACACGCCCGGTATGGAATCGGTTTTCGCGGCAAGCGAACGACGGCATCAGCTGCGGATCTCGCGCTAGGCTCGCACGGCCTGCCGGGAGAGGAGTGAATGAATGCCTGGGAATTTGGGTAGGTGATGGCCACTATGAAAAGTGCCGTTCTTTCCATGACCGCGGCCCTCGCAATCGGGGCCATAGCCGCCCCGACGGCGACGTTTGCCGCGAGCGATCATCGCGAGTTCGAGGGCCACGTCGTTCACGTTTCTAGCGAAAATATCAAAGTCTCGGGCATCGAGGGCCACAAACACCAAACGCTCAGCTTCCTCATCAACCACGGCACCTTGATGCGCCATGCCGTCAAGCCCGGCGAATACGTCCGGATCATTTACGATCAGCGTTTTCTCGGGATCCGCCACGCCGACTCCGTCGATCCGTGGAAAGACCCGATGATGAAGATCAAGAGCTAGTCTTCGTCCGCGACGAATCCGTGGTCGACGCCGCCGCGTAACGTCACGTAGGCGCGTCGCCACGGCTGATCGTCCACGAGCCGCCACTGGTGGCCGCTGCCGTCCACGTCCAGCGCGAGCAATACGTCGCCCGGACGCAGCGTAAACGTTTCGCCTTTGCGCGTTTCGAATTCGAGGACGCCGGAAAGCGTGATGACGTATTGCCGAACCGGGGCGTTATGCCAATCCAGTGACGAGCCGGCGGGAGTTTCGCGGAATTCGATCGTGTCGACGTCGACTTTTTCGTGAACCTCGACTCGGCCCCGAACGACGTGCGAATCGCCGTCGTCTCCGGTGAATAGGCGATACGCGCGCAACGAACTCATGCGTGCGGCTATGCCGCGCGCATTGCGAAGTTCCCGCGCGTTTCGGGTAACCCGAATGCATGGCAGAAAAAGTCTGGTTCATGACCGGTGCGTCGCGCGGTTTCGGCCGCATCTGGGCGCAAGCCGCGCTCGAGCGCGGCGACAAGGTTGCGGCTACGGCGCGCGACCTCAAAGACCTCGACGTGCTCGTCTCCGCACATGGGGACGCCGTCTTACCGCTCGAGCTCGACGTCGACGACCGGGAAGCGGATATCGCCGCGGTCGCCGCCGCAAACGCGAAATTCGGGCGCATCGACGTCGCGATCAACAACGCCGGTTACGGCAGTTTCGGCGCCGTCGAAGAGGTCAGCGAGAGCGACGCCCGCGCGCAGATGGAAACGAATTTCTTCGGCGCACTCTGGGTCACGCAAGCGGTGTTGCCCGTGATGCGCGAGCAGAAGAGCGGCCACATCATCATGGTCTCGAGCATCGGCGGCGTCGTCGCGTTTACGAACATCGGTCTCTATCACGCATCGAAGTGGGCGCTCGAGGGCCTTAGCGAATCGCTCAGCCTCGAAGTGGCGTCGTTCGGCATCGACGTCACACTCGTCGAACCGGGCGGTTATAACACCGATTGGGCCGGCAGTTCGGCGAAGCGCGCGCCGGAGATGCCTGCCTACGCGCAGATGCACGCGGACGCGGTCGAGCGTTCCAAGAACATGAAGCGCGGCGATCCGAGCGCGACCGCGGAAGCGATCCTCAAGCTCGTCGACGCGCAAAAGCCGCCGCTGCGGCTGTTTCTCGGCACGGCCGGCTTGGCGCTCGCGCGTAAAGCATTCGCAGACCGCATGCACACGTGGGAATCGTGGGCGGACGTGTCGACCAAAGCGCAAGGAAACTAACGCACTAAAGCGACGAGCGTCGCAACGCTCGCCGCTTCGCCGATGCCGCACGATCGTCGCTATTGCGAATCCGTCCTTCGGCGTATTAAAGGCACATCTCAATGTCGATCATCTGGTTCGCGGTCGGCGCGTTCATCATCGGAACGACGGGTTTCGATATCTTTCAATCGGTCATCGTTCCGCGCCCGACGGGCCGGCGTTTTCGGCCCAGCGGCTTCTTCGTGCCGATCCTCTGGAGAGTCTGGCGAGGCAGCGCGTTTCGACTAGAACACGGCGAGTTGCGCGAGGATTTCCTCGGCGCGTTCGCTCCGACGGTACTCACGCTGCTCCTGATCTTCTGGATCGCTTCGCTCATCGCGGGCTACGGCTTCATCTTCTTCGCGCTGCGTACGCAAATCAAGCCCGAGCCCGGTTTCTTCGAAGCGGTGTATTTTGCGGGGACTTCGCTCGTGACCGTCGGCTTCGGCGACTACGCGCCGATCGGCATCGCGCCGCGCATTCTCTCGGTTCTCGCGGGCGCTTCGGGCCTGGGTGCGTTCGCGATCATCACGGCGTTCGTCTTTCCGATCTTCGGATCGTACCAGCAGCGCGAGGCGTTCGTCGTACTCTTCACCAATCGCGCCGGCGCGCCGCCGTCGGGCGTCGACATGATCGAAATGCACGCGCAGTTCGGCATGATGGACGGGCTCATCGCGACGATGCGCGAGTCCGAGCTTTGGATGGCCGAGGTGCTCGAAACGCACCTCGCCTATCCGATCCTCACGTACTTTCGCTCGACACACGACGAGATCTCGTGGGTCGCGGTGGTCGGCACGATTCTGGATGCGTCGACGCTCGTGATCTCGACGCTCGAGAGCGAGCGGACGGGTGAAGCGAAGATCGTCAATCGGCTCGGACGGCATTTCGTCACCGATTTCGCACGCTATTTCGGTCTCGAAACCGGCCCGCACGTCGGGCTCGACCGGCACGAATACGACGCGGCGTACGACCGGCTTGCGGCGGCCGGGTTGCCGCTGCGGGAGCGCGAAGCGGCCTGGACCGACTTTCGCACGATCCGATCGACCTACGCGAATCAAATCAACCAGATGGCAAAATATTGGGAGATACCGCCGGCGCAATGGTTTGGAGACCGCTCGCTCATCCCGCATCACGGCCCCCTCGACGTCCCCGTCGACGTCGATACGCGGTGAAGCGCGCTGCGGCGGCACTGTGCGCCGCATTGCTTTCGACCCTGCCTGCCTACGGCGTCCGGGGTGCCGACGACCTCGACCTCGCGACGGTTCGCGCCAACATGAAAAATGCGCTCGGGATTGAGCCGCCCTTCGAAACCATCAAGAGGTCGCTGATCCGGCACGGCGAGACCGTCGACGAGACGCAGATCCGATCGGGCGACGACTATCGCATCGACACGTCGTCGGACGGGCGCACGGCGTCCTACGGGCGATTTCACGGCATACGCTGGGCGCAGAGCCGTAACGGCCAGACGGTCGAACACACCGAACCGCTGCCGGAGCCCGTCGTCGAATTCTTCAATACCAAGCTCGCTCACGAACGCACGCCCGACGATCGGTACGTGATCTCGCATCTCACGGCGCTGGGATACGGCACCGTCGACTACGTCGATCCGGCGACGTGGCTCGTTGCGAAGCACGAAGCGGTCACCCCGGCCGCCACGACCGTCACGACCTACAGCGACTACCGCGCGACGAACGGCTATACGCGGCCGTGGCACGCGATATCGTCAGAAGGCCGTGCCGAAGATACGACCGAGGAAGTCGTGCGGAGCATCGCTACCGATGCGGTGCCGGAGCGTGCCTTCGAGATCCCCAAGACGAAGCGCCGCCTCGTCGAATTTCCCGACGGCGTGACGTCGGTCGTGCTGCCGGGACGGCGCACCGTCGCGGATTTTAAATTCATCGTGCGCCTGACCATCAACGGTCGCGGGCTCGACTTTCTGCTCGACAGCGGAGCCGGACAGATGACGATCGACCGGGACGTCGCGCAAAGCCTCGGCCTGCACGAGACTCACGAAGCCACGTCCTCGAGTTCCGCCGGCCGTTTCGTCACGACGCGGGTCGTCGTGCCCGAGATCAACATCGGCACGCTGCAGATGCACGACGTAGAACTCACGACGATCCCGCACGTTGCCGAAGATACGCTCCAGTACCGGACCGTGGGTTTGCTCGGCTTCGACTTCCTCGACGCGATCTGCGCGAAACTCGACTACGAGAACGGCACCGTGACCGCGTACGATCCGGACGCCTTCGTCCCGCCGCCCGCGGACCACGCGATTCCGCTGGAGATCCGGCTCGGGACGCACACGCCCGAAGTTCCGCTCGCCGTCAACGGCGCGCTCGGTTCGCGATTCACGATCGATACCGGCGGAGCCGGCGCGTTAATGATTTTCGACTATTTTCGGCGACACAACCCGAACGCCGCCGTCGACGAACGCAACTCGCCGTTCCACATGCAGCTCAGCGGCGTCGGCGGCGGCATCGACGCGACCAACGTCGTCCTCAAGAACGTCGCGCTCGGCGGTTACGATTTCAACGATTTCCGCGCGTTCGTGCTGTCGTCGCCGAAGCAGTACGCGAACGACGGCGACGGCATCATCGGGCCCGAGCTGTTACATCTCTTCGACGTCTACTTCGATTACGGTCGCGAGAAAGCGTATCTCGTACCGCGCTAGACGGCCCGCGGATTGCGTTCTTCGAAGCCGCGCTGGTGCCAGTACGGATATGCGAGGGTTCGTTCGCTCGCCGCGTCGAGTGCGACGATGTGCGCCGGATCGAGCGTCCAGCCGACGGCTCCGAGATTCGCACGCAACTGCGTTTCGTCGCGCGCGCCGATGATGACGTTGGCCACGGTCGGACGCGTCAGCAGCCACGCGAGCGCGATCTGCGGTACGGACTTTCCGATTTCGCTCGCAATCTTCTCGAGCGCATCGACGACGCGATAGAGGTACTCGTCTTCGACCGGCGGTCCCATGTCGGCCGTCACGTGTAGGCGGCTCTGCGCCGGAATCGGCTTCGTGCGCGAGATCTTTCCGGTCAAGCGGCCCCAGCCGAGCGGGCTCCACACGACCGCGCCGACGCCTTGATCGACGCCGAGCGGCATCAGTTCCCACTCGTAATCGCGGCCGATCAGCGAGTAATACGTTTGATTGGCGACGTACCGCGAATAGCCGTAGCGATCGGCGACCGCGAGCGACTTCATCAAGTGCCACCCCGAGAAATTCGACACGCCGAGATAACGGATCTTGCCCGCTCGCACGAGATCGTCGAGCGTCGCGACGGTTTCTTCGATCGGCGTCATGGCATCGAAGCCGTGGAGTTGAAAGAGATCGATGTAATCGGTTCCCAACCGTTTGAGCGAACTTTCGACCGCACGAACGAGATTGAAGCGCGACGACCCGACGTCGTTGGGATTCTCCCCGTGGCGAAACGTGGCTTTCGTGGAGATCAACACGCGGTCGCGACGGCCCTCGATCGCAGCGCCGAGCACTTCTTCCGCGGCGCCGTTCGAGTAGATGTCGGCGCTGTCGAACATCGTGAGCCCGGCGTCCAGGCAGATGTCGACCAAGTGCCGCGCACCTGCGGCATCCGTGCTGCCCCACGCTTTGAAGAATTCACCTTTGCCGCCGAACGTGCCGGTGCCGAAGCTGAGCACGGGAACCTTGAAGCCGGATGCGCCGAGACGTCGATATTCCATACGTCCCGAGGACACCGATGAAAGCGCGAGTGTTTCAGCATGGTGACGTCGTGCACAGTGTAGCGCGGGGCTGAAATTTCGCTCAGCGCGCCTGCTTGCCGGGTCGAAACGTCTGGCATGGAACCGACCGAAAAAACGATGAAAGCCGTCAAGGCCGTGAGCATCGCGGTCTGCAGCGTGACGACCGCCGTGATGTGCGCGAACCTCGTTGCGTATTCGCATCCGCATCATGGCGGCAAGACCACCGTGCGCCTGATCTACGTGGGTCACGCGCCGAAAACCGCGCACGCCTGATCTTCCGGCCGCACGGGCCTTTCGTGAGAGGCCCTTGTGAGTAAAAGTAACCGTATTCGCCGCTGACCTGCGGCGTATTTCGGAAGAACCGGGCACTGAGCCGTACGTGCGAACTTTCTTGCGGGATGAGCGTGCCGTCGCGTTGCTCGATATGATGGTCGGCTGTGCTTTGATCGGCACGCTGGCCGTCGTGTTCGCCACGGTCTTCGGCGCGCGAACCGTACGCACGCATTCCGCCGCGATGTCGCTCGAGATGGCGCTCGCCGAAGCGCGCAGTCTCGCTTCTGCGAATGCGAACGTGCTCGACCCCGCCTATCCGACGGGAGCGATGGTCGTCGTCGAGAGCGATCCGAATGCGCGAGGCGCTTCGCACATCGCCGTATACCGGTCGCGTCCCGTGATCGTCGCGGGAAAGCAGCCGTTTCCGCCCGTGCGCGACGACGGTTTTCCGGCACAGCGCGTCGCGGGCCGAATCTCATTCACGAGCGCGACTTCCAGCGTCGACGAGCCCTTCGCGATCATGCTCTCCGGCGGCGGCTATGCCAGCATCGTGCCGCTCGCCGGACCGTACGACGAGAACAATCCGCAAACGTTTACGAACGACCCGGGTTGCTCCGCGGACGGTGCTGCGCTCGTCGTCGTCGACGGAGCATCGAGTGAATCGCATCCCTTCGGATGTACCGGCGGTGCGTTTCATGCGAGCTGAGCGGAACGCCCGAGAGCGCGGATTCACGCTGCTCGAGGTCATGATCGCGATCGTCATCACCGCGATCGTCGTCTTCGGCGTGACCGGCGCGACGCTCGGCGCGATGCACGGCGAAGCGAACGACGACATCCGCGCGTCGCTCGACGACGACGCGCTCGCCGTGCTCTCCGACGTTCGCATGATCACCGCCTATGACGCAAACACGATCGTGAAGCTCGCGCAAAAGCGTGCGTCGATGACGCGAACGCTGCCCTCGGGCGGCACCGAAACGATCACGGTTTCCGTCGCGGCGGCGGCCGGCTCGCCGCCGCAAGAATTTGCCACGGCTACCGCAACCTCGGGCGGCTTCACGGCGACCGAACGGGTCGAACTCTTCCAGCACGCGCCGGCTCCGGGTTCCACGGTGAATCAATGAACGCGACCGGACGTCAGCGCGGCTTCACCGTCGTCGAGACGCTCGTCTCGACGGTGCTGCTCGTCGCGCTCGGACTCGCGACGCTCGCTTTGATGAGCCGGTTCGCTCACGCCGTTGGCGATCGTACGTCGAGCGCCGGCGGCGAAGCCGCGGCCGAGACCACGCTGATGTCGATGCGCAACGACGCGGCCACCGCATTTGCGGTCTTCGTTCCGGCGGAAGACGTCTTCGGGAATGCAAATGCGGCGGCCGGCGCGGCGGGGCACGAAGTCGATTTTTATTCGAAGGCCGAGGACGGCAGCGAAGCGTGGTGGGCGTATGTCTACGACGCAGGCAAAGGCACCGTGCAGCGCTACGACTATCAGCCGAGCGCGACCGGCGGTGGGAATCTCATCGGCGTGGTCGATCGGACATCCGGCGTCATCGATCCGAATGCGAGCTACCCGCCGGTAACGGGAGTGAAAGCGTTCTCCGCTCATACGTTGGAGGCGAGCGATCTCACGACGAGCGCAAACGCATTCGGCCCCGTGATCGCGTCGCTCGCAAGCAGCGCGGGCGTGACGCCCGTGGCCGATCCGGTCGGCTTCGTCCCGACGTCGAATCGAGCGCGTGCCGATCTCTACGGCGGTAACACGACGGTCGAAGTCTCGCTGACGACGAGTCACGGTTCGCATACGTTCCATCTCGCCACGACCGCCCTACCGAGCGGCTTCACGATTCATGCGGCGCCCGCAATCCGCGCCTTCGCCTATCGCATGGATTACGGGCATCGCTTCTGGTTCGGCTTCGCGCAGAAGACGTGGGCGCGCATCTTCGAGCAGTTGCAATACTCGTACACGCCGGCGCAGTCCGCATCGTGGAAGGTCTGGTGCGATTTCGAGGTGTACGGCGCGGGCTCGAACGGCCTATCGCTCAACGATCCGAACGCCGTGTATCGCCCGCACGACTGGATCGAGGCGACCGCCGGAACGTTCTACGAAGTCACGCAAGGCAACATTTCGAGTCTCAACCCGAATTGCACGGGCAACGGCAAGAAGATCCCGGGCAAGAACGCGTCGCTCGCATCGCCGGGTCCGCTCGCCGGAGCGCCCGATGTGATCGACACGCCGCCGCCATGCTTTCTACAGGGCACGTGCTGGCCGCAAGGCGCGCCCGTCGATTGGGCGCCGCCGTCGCCATGGCCCGCGCAAACGCCGCCGCCCGCATGGTGTGTGACGCACAATCTTTCGACGCTCTGCGGCGGCCCCGGCGGCCCCGACACGCAGATCGGCCCGAGCGCCCCGCCGCCGGATCCGAGTCTGACGAACTATCCCACGGCAAGCCCGACGAGCGCGCCGCTCTCTACGCCGCATCCGGAACCCTCAGCGCCGCCGGTCCACGTCGGCCCGATCTTACAGTAGATGTTGCAAACACTCGTCGCCATCGCATCGATCGTCGTCCTCACCGGAGCGATCCTCACGAGCGCTCTCGTCAGCGCGAAGAACGCCTTCCATCAGGCAGTCGTGGCAAAAACGCAGACCGCGATGACGGACGCAACGTCGCAATTCACGCAGTGGGCCGCAAGCATCATCGCAACCAGCGGCACCGAGCAGAATTGGGCCGGTGCCACGAACCCCAACGTCGTCACGAAGTCGATGTGTGTGACGACGGGCCCATGCCAGTTTTACGAAACGACGACGTGGACGGTGACGGGTGCAACCGTTGGAAAGCAACTGCCGCAAACTTTAGCGCAATCGATCTCAACGGCATCGAACATGGCTGGCGTGCTTGATGAGCAGCGAATTTCTGCAACGGTAAACGTTGCAATAAGCGATCAATTAGGACATTCAATTTTCGGAGCTAAAAGCCAAGAAATCACGGCTCGAATATTTGATGCCTCACCGTACATTGTTGTAACCGGTAGTCATGACTCTACTTCGGCTGCGGGTGTAACAAGTGCTTCTGAAGGCGATTCTGGCGGTGTTCCTTCAACCGTAAATGGGATCGCCGTTAATGCTGTGCCGGACCCGCATAGACCTAATGCGTATGTAGATACAACGATTAATACTACGATCGACTGCATAAACCCAAATAGCTTTAGCCAAACAAATCCGTTTAGTAATGTCGACAAAGGCAACGGACAGATTATAGGCGTGCGCCAAGGCGGGTCGATGGCGTGGTCATTTCAAATGCCTTGCACTCCGACCTATGGAGTTCCAGCAGCACCATTAGGGACAAGTTTTTACTCACCACCGACCGGTCGGACGTATCAGATCGATGTGTCGTCGAACTCGATTCAGTGGACAAAGAACGATCAAATTAGAAGCTTTCCAAGGTGATCTAGACTGTATAGACTTCGAGGTTTGGCGCGAGCGGGACGCAATCCGTTGCTCCAACTCCCGCGGCGTTTATCTGAGATCCGTTGAAGGCAGAGACTGATACTCCTATTTTCGGCGCCGACTTACCGCCGTGAACACCTATCGCAGTCAAGAAAAACGTCTCGGAAAGGGTGTTCCCAGAGACTGAAACCATCGCTTCTGAAGCAGCATTTCCCCCTCCGGAAGATATTGGATATCCTTGATTCAGGATTGAATAATTTCCGTCCGCTAAGCGGCTTGGATCATTACCTTGGTCCGTGATGTATTCGTAAGGCTTTAACGTCGCGCTATAGCACGATCCGACACTTCCGGTGCTTGGATTTCCGTCGGTGTCAAGTGCAACTTCGATTCCGAGCTGATAGCCAAATGTTAACTGCGCTCCCGGACTTGGCAGTGCGTTTGCGACGTTTTGGGCGAAGGTGACGTCGACTTGGAGCGTGTCGTACGAGTCGCCGTTGGCGTCGCCGAATTGGCCGCTCA
>CAZZUZ010000037.1:0-12541 GCA_964657315.1 Vulcanimicrobiota bacterium | reverse complement strand
CGGGACGTTGACGATCACGGGCAGCAAAACCCAAGACGTCGGGACGATGGCGCGCCGGCGTGCTAGCTTTTTGCCACGCGAACGAGCGCTGCCGCGACATCGGCCGGGCGCAGCGGCCTGATCAAGCCGCCGCTCGCGCCTGCAGCGATCGACGCGCCGAGGACGTCGCGTTCGGCGAGCGAGACGACGACGAAGATCGCGGTAGCCGGCGCCGCTTCGCGAATGCGCGATACGATGCCGGGCGCCCCCCCGCCGGGCAGCCGTGCGTCGACGACGAACACGTCGGGCTCGAGGTCTCGCGCCGACGCGATCGCCGCGTCCGCATCCTGCGCGTGCGCGAGTATTTCGAAGCCCGCCGCCGCGATCGCGCGAACGAGCAGCGCCCGCATGACCGCGGAATCGTCGGCGATGACGATGCGAATTTACGGAACCGCGAGGGCGCTGCGTTCGGGTCCGAGCGAGACCGCGTCGACCGGCACGCGCAGCGCCTCTTCGAGCGCCCGAACGTACATGCGTGCGGCGACGGGCAGGTCGGAGATTTTGCGAACGCGCGAGACGTCGTCGGTCCAGCCTTCGTACCACGCGAGTTCGAGTTCGAGATCGGGCGCCGTGGCGGCTTCGAAGCCGACGCTCTTGCCGCCGGAACGATAGCCCGTCACGATCGCGATCTTGTCGAAGCCGGAGAGCACGTCGAGTTTCGTGACGACCACGCTCGAGAGTCCGTTGAGACGTGCGGCATAGCGCGCCGCGACGGCGTCGAACCAGCCGCAGCGTCGCGGACGTCCGGTCACGGTGCCGAACTCTCCGCCGCGTTCGCGCAGCGCATCGCCCGCAGCGTCGAAGAGCTCCGAGGGAAACGGTCCGGCGCCGACGCGGGTGCAGTACGCCTTCGCGATGCCGACGACGCGTTTGACCTGCGTCGGTCCGATGCCCAGACCCGTGCACGCGCCGCCCGCGATCGTATGCGAACTCGTGACGTACGGGTAGGTGCCGTAGCCGACGTCGAGCAGCGTGCCCTGCGCGCCCTCGACGAGCACGCGCTTTCCGCTCTCCAGCGCGTCGTGCAGGTACGACACGCCGTCGACGACGTGCTCGAGCAATCGCGGCGCGAGCGCGAGCGTCTGCGCGATCATGTCCTCTTCCGTCGGCACGCCTTCGCTCTGCGCGAGCTGCGCCGCGCGCGCCATCAGGTTCTGACGGATCTTATCGGCCAGCGCCGTGCCTCTGCGCAGATCGCCGAACGTGATGCCCGATCGCGCGACCTTGTCGGTGTAAGCGGGCCCGATGCCGCGGCCCGTCGTGCCGATCGCCGCGTCGCCGCGCGCCTTCTCGTTCGCGCGATCGAGCGCCGCATGATATGGAAACACGACGTGCGCGCGATCCGAAATGCGGATGCGTTTCGTATCGACCCCGATACCCTCGAGCATGTCGAACTCTTCCGCGATGCCGGCGAGGCTCACGACCGTACCGCCGCCGATGAACAGCTGCGGACGGTCCTGCAGTACGCCGCTGGGCACGATGCGCAGCGCGAGTTTGCGATCGCCGACGACGAGCGTGTGGCCCGCATTATCGCCGCCGCCGAAACGCGCGACGATATCGTAGTCGCTCGCATACAGATCGACGACGCGGCCCTTGCCCTCATCGCCCCACTGCACGCCCAGAATGATGTCGACGCCGTTATTCACGACGGGCGCTATTCGCCGCGGAACTCCAAATCGCTCGTATCGCCCATCGGCAGGGCGGGCGTGCCGCTGAAATCGGTCATGATGTACTCGGAGAACAGGGCGTTGGGCCAGCCGAAATCTTTGCGAGAGAACTTCGCGGGATCGTTCGGATCGAACGACTCGTGCAAGAGATGGTCCCCGGGATCGCTCGCGAGGAGTTCGCCGAGAACTTCCTTGCGTTCGGATTCCGACGTCGCGGTCAGGCCTTGAATGATGAGCGCGAGCGGCCAAACGTAGCCGTCGCTCGTGTGCGCGCTGCCGATTCCGCGCGCGATCGAGCCCGTGTAATAATATGGGTTGTCCTTCGAGAGCAGAAACCGTCGCGTGTTTTTGTAGACGAAGCTGTTCGCTTTCGTGTAACCGAGATACGGCGCCGCGAGCAGGCTCGGGATGTTCGCATCGTCCATGAGCGTCTGCTTGCCGAGTCCGTCGACTTCGTAGGCGTACACGTAGCCGTAGTTCGGCGTGAAGACTTCGCCGTAGGTCTGGATGCCGTCTTGCACTTCGGTACGCAGCGTCTTCGCGCGATTGGATTTGATGAGGTTGCGATAGACGGTCCGCTCGATCTCTTCGAGATCGCCGAGCGCGACCACCGCCATCATCTCCGACGGAATGAGATAGTTGTACTTGCAGGCATCGTCGGAGGGCCGGAAGCCGGTCCAGATCATGCCCGTATAGGCGACGGGATTCGGGCCTGCGTTACCGCTATCGTCGCGCAGTTCGCGGTGGTTATAGCGGGAGTTGTGCGGATGATCTTGCTCGCGCTCCATCGTCTCGAGCGCTTTGTCGAATCCGTTGGATTCGTCGCCCGTGAAGATCGACGCGTCGCCGGTCGCTTTCCAATAGCTCCACGCGAGGATGATCGGATAGGCGAGCGAGTCGAGTTCGAACTTTTCTTCCCAGACGCGATAATCGATCGTGAACGCATTGGCGTACGGGTCGACTTGAAGATACTTGCCTTCGCGTGCGATGATGCCGCGCAACAGCGAGGCGACCTGCATGTCGTTCTTCGCGAAGAACAGATAGGGCCGCACCTGAGCGCTCGCGTCGCGCAGCCATTCGGCCGGGATGTCACCCGTCTTGACGTAGGCGGTGCCGTCGGAGGCGATCGTCGCCTGCTGGCTCGTGTTGATGAGCGCGGCGCGGTACATCGTTTCGAGCTTGTTGTTGGAGTTGCGAAATTCCGAAGCGGCATGCGCGATGCTTTGGAGCTCGACGGCCGGGGCGACGGAAGCGTTCGCAATGAGGAGCGCTGCCGTCAAAGCTACGGCACGGGGGGCGCGCATTGTGCCGGGTGTACGCAGAACCTTCGGCCGTTTCCCGTTCGGCGCGATCACTTTACCTCGGCTTTACTTGAGCCTCGGTACGCGTACGGTCACTCTTCACGAACCGGAACGTACCGCGTTCGAATCGGCGTGATGAGATGCGACTTGAATCCTGTAGGTCCCGCCTCGATGGGCATGCCCAATTGCCGAAGGTCGCACTTTTCGAAAGTGCGTCTTCCGCCCGGCGGGAGGATCGACCCGACACTAGTTTCGAGCGGCCGGCTGCGCGAGCCGCATGCGATCGTCACGTCACGAGATGAGCCGCGCATATGTCGAGGGTACGACATAACGTCTGCCGAGCAACATACCGCCGCACGACTACGCCCATCTCGCCCTTCATCGAGAGCGAATGATGACGATGGCGTCCCGGTGCTCATCGACCCAAACTGCAGATGCGGTCATACGATCCGTCAAGTGCGCGAATGCGGCGACGACCTCGTCTCGGGTGCACGGATGTTTCGAACCGGCATCGAACAGTGCTTGATCGACGAGGAGCATCGCTGCGTCGACGTCGAGACGCGGAGCATCCCCGGGAGCGTTCGCCCCGGCAGCGGCAACTTGATTGCGCCACCCGGCTTCGACGACGAGTTCGCTCACGACGGCTTGCCGCTTTCGCGCGCCATGGTCGCGTGCCCAGAGCAGCGTCTCGATGCGATCGACGGCGAATCCCGGTTGCAGCGCGGGCACGATCTCCGCGGGGTCGACGTTCGCATTGAGGAGCGCGGCCAAGTCGTCGTTCGTGAATGCGGCGACGCCGTGCGTCTGCAATTCCGAAGAGAGTTCGATCTCGTTTGCGAAGCCCGGTCCCACCATGATGGCGTAGCGCGCGCCGTAGGTTTCCTTGAACTTCGCCGCTTCGGCCGCATCGGGGTCCGTAACCACATTCTGTCCGCGCTTGCATTCGAGCATCGCGCGATAACCGAGCGGTCCGAGGGGCGCGTCGATGTAACCGTCGGGCATTCCGCCGCCGCCCACGTGAGTCGCGGCAAAGCCGAGCGCTGCAAAAGCGTTACACACCACGCGTTCGTATGCCGCAGGGTCGTCGCCGGAAGCGGCTTCGCGCAGTTCGGAGATCAGCGATGACGCGTTAGAAACGGCGGGGCGCTCCGAAAGCGGCCGTTTGGGCGCGGGCCAATCGTCGAGCGGAAGATTTCGGCGAAAGCGGCGATCCGGATCCTGCACGATCTTCGGCGATCGGTTGCGGCCGGTCGCGCGTGCGATGTATTCGATGAGTTGGATGTAGACGTCTTTGTGCGTCGTCGTTTTCGGGACGAGGCCGCCTTCGATAGCCGCGGCGCAGAGCTCTTCGGCGGTGCGCGGTTTGCCGTCATCGAGAACTTGGATGGCCGCTCGTATGATGCGACCGCGCGGATCGTCCGGGCCCATGAGTTCTACGTCATCGAGCATAGCGCGCGTTTTTTGCACTGAGATGCCCAGATTCTTGCTAAACCGGCCGAAGATGGAAGAATGCAACAAACTCGATTTCGATTCGAAACCGCGAACGTCGCCGAGCCGGAGGCCTTGACCGGGCCGATGCAACGGATGGCCTGGATGCTCTTCCAATTATTCGAGAAGCGTGAGGTCACGTACCGAAACTATCGCACACGGTTCTCGACCGGGGTTAAGACCTTCTCGCGCGATTTCGCAAGAGTGGCCGAAATTGGCCGGACGCAAGGGTTTCGCGTCGACAAATCGCGGACCGGAACCATTCGCCTCGTTACCGGCACGAGGTCGATCGGTTCGCAAGATGCGGGCGCGGCGATGCACGACTCCCTGCAAGCGGTGTACCGCGCGCTCGGCGACATCGTGTTACGAGAGGCCGAACGAGGGCGCGACTTCGAGGAGCCGTTTCTGACCCTAGCCGCTCCGAAACTCGTATCCGATACGCAAGTCGCCGACGTTTACGTCAAGCTTCGGGCCGCTTTTCGAACGAAGGCACGGGTTCGGTTCAAATATCCGCGAAGCAGCGAGTACGGCGCCGGCGCATTTATGGAAGAGCGCACGGTAGAACCGCATCTCGTGACGTATTACGCGGGGCGGTATTACCTCGTCGCGTTCGATCGCTCGCCGAAAACGCGTCAATGGCGACAATTTGCCCTCGATCGCATCGCGGGTAACATCGCACTGAGCGGCTCGTGCGAGAGGAGAGTCGTCCCCGAGCATTACCGGGGCGACGACGCGATCGGCCTGTTTAAAACCGGCCCGGCGTTAGACGTCACGATCGCGCTGAGCGAGCGCATCGCGGGAGCCGTCGAAGCGCGTCGTTGGCAACGGGCGCAAACATTCGTCCGGCACGGCGACGGCTCCGCGAGCATTACATTCTCCATGCACGATGTCGGTGAAGCAGTCCGCTGGGCGCTTTCGTTCGCACCCGAAGCGCACGTGATCTCACCACCGGAAGCCGTGGCCGTCGAGCGTCGATTCATCGAGCAAGTCGGCGCCCGGCACACGACGCGCACCTCGCGCAGCGCATAGCCGTATCGCCGGTTGGCACCGGCGATGAGGTCGAGAACGCTCGATCGTAGCACGGACTCGGCCTCGTCGACAGACACACGTCTGTCCGCGCGAGTTTCCTAGACTTCCTCGAGTCCGACCGGCGACTTGCCGGCGGCGCTTCGAGGGAGTCTGTACGTGATCGATCTGCTTCATGCAGTCGTGCTCTTTGCCGCGTCCATCATTACGGGCGGCAATCCGGTCTAGCTCAGCGGTAC
This sequence comes from Vulcanimicrobiota bacterium, assembly GCA_964657315.1. Taxonomy (GTDB): domain Bacteria; phylum Vulcanimicrobiota; class Vulcanimicrobiia; order Vulcanimicrobiales; family Vulcanimicrobiaceae; genus CAZZUZ01. Next base: position 6,781 of record CAZZUZ010000037.1, on the reverse strand, counting down.
CCCGCGCTGCGCAGGGCTTGGGCGGAGATGCCCAGTTCCGCGCAGCGCTCCTTGAGCGCGTCGCGCGAGCGAACTTCGAAGGCTTCGAACACTTTGCGGGTGTGATTGGTAAATGTGTACGCACTGCAGCCGAGCACTTCGGAGCCGGCTTTGGCGCTCTGACCGTCTAGGAGCTGGATCAGCACGCGCGTTTGCGCCGGCGTCAGCCGTGGCATTTCGTCGCCCGCGACTGCACTGACAGAAATATCCGCCTCCGGCGCGATAGCTTTTACGTTCTCGTACGCTTCGAGCCAACGCAGATCGGCCGTCAGCCGATAGAGGTCGAGACCGACGTAGGCCTGACGCAAGATGTATCCGATCTCGCCGAAGACCGCGTACGATTGCTTGAGCAATGCGACCGCATCGCTGCGCATGCCGCCGGCTTCGTGGATGCGGCCGTCCGCCCAAGTCTCGAAGGCTTCGGCGCGGCGATCGCCATCGAGCGCATTATACGTGTCGCGCTTGGCGCGAAGGGAGCGCAGCAGCACGAGCGCTTTCCGCGCTTCCGCCGGCATCGCCGTCGCCGCGACGATCGCAAATTCCGATAAGGTCATTCGTTCCGCGGAATTGGCTTCGGACCAACGAATCGATTTGATCAATTCCCACGCGTGCGTGAGCTGAATCTCGAACGCGCGCGAGTCGCCGAACTTCTGCGATAGACCGGCTGCCAGCAGCTCGCCCATGGCCTCGTAGGTCGGCTTCTCCGCGATGATGACCGCGCGCCGGACGTCGGCCCATGCGCCCGTCGAATCGCCTTCGAGCATCCGGCAATACCTCAGGCATAGCAAGAGATTGCACTGCTCGAACCACAGATCGCTCGTCCATTCGATCTTCTCGTACTCTCGTATCGCAAGACGGCAGAGTTTGAGGTCGACCGTATCGCACGCGACGAGCGCGATGCCGTGGAGGATGATAGCGAGCGATCGTAGGTACGGTTCTTCTTCGCGGCTAGCGCGGAGGGCCGCAGAAAAGAGTTTTCCGGCACGCGCGTACTGCTCGCGTTTTACCGCGGTCCAGCCGGATAGTTGGAGCAAGAGGCTTCCACCGTACCCGGCATCGCTGAAGCGTCGCACGATCGCCTCGGACGCGTCGTAGTCGCGACGCTGCCAGAGGTCGAGCGCCAGCAGGTAGGCCGCCTCCAAAGCGTCGGCGTTCGGCCTCTCGATCTCGCGCGCGACCTGCTCGAAGGCTCGACCGGCTTCCGCGTCGCGGCCGAGCCGCCTCGAGGCGGCAGCGAGAAATGCCGTCGCGGTCAAACGGTCGGCGGGCAAAACCGCAAGAGTCGCCGCGTGGGAAGCCGATTCGTAGAACGCTTTGTCGTCACCGGCGACGCGTTCGATTCGGCATCGCAAAAGCCGCGAGCGGATGTCGGGAGCGCCGGAGATGGCTGCCTCGATTTCGAGAAACGACAGCGCCGTTTCGAAATCGCCCTTGAGGTACGCCGAATATGCCGCTCGGTGAGCGACGGATTCAGAACGCGCGAGTCCTATTCGACGTGAAGTTGCCAAGTGCGAACCCCTTCTTCGACGAATGGCGATGGCTGCGTTGATTGTGCGCGCGGGAGCGCGATGCCTTCGGCAAACTCTTGCTAGCCTTCGCCGAACCGACGCAGATCTACAGCATCTTCCGAGAATTCGGCGGCGGCGCGTTCTCGCAGGACGCGATAGATTGTCGCAGAGGGAAAACCCAGCCGCTCCAGCGCCCGCGCAGCGCTTGGGTAGCTGAGCGTCGGTCGTATTCGGAAGAGCTTCTCGACTGCCGCTTCCAACCGCTCGGGTTCGGCCCGGTCGGCATCGATCACGGCTCGCCGGGCGCGATCGCGATCGATGCCTTTGCGCACGAGTTCCGCGACGAGCCGCGCGTTGCCGACGGCTTTCGGGCGGCCGTCGACGTAGAGTTTGGCGAACAGTGCGTCGTCGACGAACCCGTCGGCGACGCACGATGCGACTGCAGCGCGAACGTCTTCTAGAGGATATCCGCGCCGCTCTAGCCGTTGCCAGAGCTGCGATTCGGTCAACCGGCGTGCGGCGAGCATGCGAAGCGCGATGAGCCGCGCCGGGCCTTTCGGGCGATTAGTCGTTTGCAATTGTCCCGACGGTCAACGGCACGTGACCGTTGGTCGACACCGCATTTGCGAGCGCCTCACGAATACGGTTGGAGATTTCTTCGGCGGTATCGCTATGCTCTTCGAGATAGGCCTTCGCGTTTTCACGACCCTGACCGATGCGCGTATCGCCGTACGTGTACCACGATCCGCTCTTGCCGACGATGTTGCGCTCGAGCGCGACGTCGAGGATGGAGCCCATCTTCGAAATCCCGCGGCCGTACGTAATGTCGAATTCGGCTTGACGGAACGGCGGTGCGACCTTGTTCTTGACGACTTTTACGCGCGTGCGCGAACCGACGACGTCTTGGCCGACCTTGATCTGTTCGAGCTTACGAATGTCGAGACGCACCGATGCGTAGAATTTCAGCGCACGGCCGCCCGAGGTCGTCTCGGGGCTGCCGAACATGACGCCGACCTTCTCGCGCAACTGATTGATGAAGATGACGATGCACTTGCTGCGGGAGATCGCGGCCGTCAACTTGCGGCACGCCTGCGACATCAAACGCGCCTGAAGACCGACGTGGGTATCGCCCATGTCGCCTTCGAGTTCGGCCTTCGTGACGAGCGCGGCGACGGAGTCGATCACGACGACGTCGACGGCGTTGGAACGCACGAGCATTTCGGCGATGTCCAACGCCTGTTCGCCGGTATCCGGCTGCGAAACCAGGAGCCCGTCGAGATCGACGCCGAGGTTGCCGGCATAGACCGGATCGAGCGCGTGCTCGACGTCGACGAAGGCCGCCGTGCCGCCCATCTTTTGTGCTTCGGCGATCACGTGCAGCGAAAGCGTCGTCTTACCGCTGGACTCCGGACCGTAGATCTCGACAACGCGGCCGCGCGGGAGACCGCCGACGCCGAGCGCGAGATCGAGTGCGATCGATCCCGTCGGAATGACTTCGATCGACATTTTCTCGGCGAAGTCGCCCATCTTCATGATGGAGCCTTTGCCGAATTGACGCTCGATCTGCGCAAGTGCGTTGGAGAGTGCTACCGCTTTTTCGTCAGCCACGATATGTGTTGCCCCTTATGGTGTTGGTGTACGAGCGAAGTGTAGGTTGCGGGTGTGCCAACTGTATGGCAGAGTGCTAGGCGGCCGGTTCGAAAAGTGCTTCGATGAAACTCGCGGGATCGAAGGGGCGCAGCTCGTCGATCCCCTCACCGAGCCCGATGAACTTGATCGGAATTTCGAGCGTATCGACGATCGCGACGAGCACGCCGCCCTTCGACGTCGAGTCGAGTTTGGTGACGACGACGCCCGAGAGCTTCGTCGCTTCGTTGAAGAGCTTCGCTTGCGAGATCGCGTTCTGCCCCGTCGTGCCGTCGACCACGAGCAGCGTTTCGTCGGGCGGCGCGCCCGTCTCGCGCTCGATGATCCGGCGCATCTTCTTGAGTTCTTCCATGAGGTTGGTCTTGGTCTGCAGACGGCCGGCCGTGTCGATGATGACGACGTCCATCTTGCGAGCCTTTGCGGCGGCGAGGCCGTCGAACACGACGGACGACGGATCGGAACCCTCCCGTCCGCGCACGAATTCGGCGCCGCTGCGTTCCGCCCACACGGCGAGCTGCTCGGCCGCCGCGGCGCGGAACGTGTCGGCCGCTACTACCATCACGCGCTTGCGCTGCGACGACAAGTACTTCGCGAGCTTTCCGATCGAGGTCGTCTTTCCGCTACCGTTGACGCCGACGACGAGAATCACCGCCGGCGCGCTGCGCAAGCCGAGCGTCTGTCCGGGCAGCGTCAAAAACTTGCCCACGTCGCTCTTGAAGCGATCGATCACCTGATCGCTGCGCCGCCACATCTCTTGACGGGCGACGACGTGTAAGCCGTCGAGAATCTTCTCGGCCGTCGGAACGCCGAAATCGGAAGTGATCAGAATTTCTTCGAGTTCGTCCCAGAATTCCGCATCGAGCGGACGTTTCGCTTTCGCAAGCGTCTCGACGCCCGCAAGCGATTCACGCGAACGCCCCAGCGCCGACTTCAACTTTCCGAGCCAACTCATTCGGAGTCGAAAACTTCCCTAACCCGAATCGAACTCCTGTTCGACTCTCCTAGGAACCGCCGGCATGCGGATCGCGCGAGATCCGAAGGCCGCTATAAGACAAATGCATCGGGCGTTTCCCGATGCATTTGTTTCCCCTCGTTCACGATCGCGACCGACGTGCGACGAACCCTTGCCCAGTTCGCCGCACCTCGTTCGCAAACGTAGGATACGGTTATTGGTGTGACATTTCGCGAACAGCGGAAACCGAAGTCTTCTCCGCCGGCCAGACCTCCGGCGGGTCCGCGCCGATCGTGGCCCGGTAGCGCGCCTTCCATTCTTCGTGGTCGCGCCGCGCCTCGACCACGCGCATTTCGCCGACCATCAACTCGAGCCGCATGCGCATGCCGGCGATCTCGAAGGGTGCGACGTCGAGGAGCCGATCGAGGGCCAGACGGCGCATGTTGGGATCGCCGCTGCGGTCCGCGGCGAGCCAACGCAGCGCTTCCAAGCAAGCCGCGCGCAGCCGCTCGCGTTCGCGCCACTGCCATCCGCCTTCCTCGAAGCCTTCGAGGAACTCGCCGCGATAGAGGTCGATCGCAGACATGTAACCGTGCCGGACGGCGTCGAGCACGCCGCGAGCCAGCGATTGACGAGCCGACTCGATGTGCTCGTCGAACAGTTCGGCATCGACGATCGTGTTGGGCGGCGGGACGAACCGGTAGCCGTTGGATTCGAATTTGACGATGTCGCCGATGGCCTTACGGATCGCGCTGATCGTAACGCGCAAATTATCGTGCGCGGCGTCGGCGTCGGTCTCGGGCCAATAGAGATCGATGAGACGCGCGCGGGGCACGCCGCGCCCGCGAAGGCTTACGAGATAGGCGAAGATGTCGCGCGCCTTGCGGCGCTTCCACGCATCCGCCGAAAGCGTCTCGCCGCCGACGATCACGCGAAGGCCGCCGAGCATTTCGATCCGCATCGCGATCGACGGCCGAACCGCATCGGGCATGAGCCCTTGGCCGATCTTCCAGCGCCGCAAATGCTCCTGCAGATCGTTGAACGCACGCGCTTTCGTGCGCAGCAAGAAACGGTAATCGCGCTGATGCAGGATCGCGATGGCGCCGGTCGCGGCGTCCTGCGCGCGCCGGTCGATCGCGCGGGCCTCGTCGCCCGAGAAGTGGGCGGCGATGCGGACGAGCAGTGCCGCCGCGTCGATCTTCCCGCTCGCCGTGATCACCGCGTCGAGGCCGGCGTCGAGCAACTCCATGCCTTCGAGCGCGAGCGAAGACGCGCGCTCGTACTCTTGGCGTTCGAAGGCACAATGCGCGCGCGTCAGAAGCGCCGGCGCCGCGTACTGCTTGCGGCCGGCCGCGCGCATGACGCCGATCGCTTTGGCGCAGAGTTCGTCGGCCTCCGCGACGTTGCCGAGGCCGAGCGTCGATTGCGCGAGACCGTGGAGGATGTCGGGCAACAGCAGCACGTCGCCCGGATCGCTCGAACGCTGCGCGTCGCGGAAGGCGCGGCTCGCACCTACGAGGTCGCCGCGCAGCAATTTGATGACGCCTTCCTTTTCGTGTGCCGAGGCGATCATGTTCGAATCGCTGATGTCGTAGGCGTCTTCGAGGAACTTCTTGGTCAGACGGTCGGCTTCGTCGAGATCGCCGAGTTCGGTGAGCACGAAAATCGTGTTGCCGAGCGTCACCATAGCGGATACCCGCAGACCCGCGCTGCGTTTGACTTTGAGCGCGCGCTCGAGCATGGCGAGCCCCGCATACGGATCGCCGCGACGGATGTGCGCGACCGCCGTATTCTGCAGCACCTGGCCTTGCGACGAGAGATCGCCGCGCGCGACGACCGATGGCATGATCTTGTTAAAGACCGCGAGCGCCTCGTCGAAGCGTTCCGTCTCGAGCAGCACGGACCCGAGGGTTACGGAAAGCGCGGTACGGCTCGCTTCGGAGAGTTTGTCGCCGAGATCGAGGGTCGCTTCGAGCAATCCGAAGAGGCGCGGAAATTCGCCGCGCGAGGCGAGGATCGGAGAAGACACGCGGATCGCTTCGGCCAGGGCGTCGTATGCGTCCGTGTCGCGGGAGATCTTGATGGCGCGTTCGAGCGAACCGAGCGCGCGATCCCAATCCGCTCGGTAGCGTTCGAGCTGACCTTGCGCGATCAAGAGCGTCGGACGGACGTCGACGCGTTCGCGGCCGATTCGCTGCAAAAACGCGTCGAGTCGCGCGAGCATGCCGCTCGCGAGCATCGTGGCGGCCCCTTCTTCCAGCGCGACCGCCGCACCGTCGAGATCGCCCGCGTCGAGCAAGTGCGCGATCGCGCCCGGCTGATCGCCGCGTTTCGCGAGGGCGTTTGCCGCCCGGCGATGCAGCGTCGCGACGACGTCGCGCGACATCGAGCGCACGAGCATGTGCCGTAAAAATTCGCGAAAGAGTTGATGCGCGGTGTACGCTTCCTCCGAACGCCGCGAGATGAAGAGTCCGCGCCGCGCGAGCGACGGCAGCATGTCGCGCGCGCTCTCGATACCGGTGACGGCGTCGCACAGTCCGATCTCGAGCACGTCGAGGATCGACGTTTCGACGAGAAACGAACGTTCGTCTTCCGAGAGCGAGACGAGTACTTCTTCGGCGAGATAGTCGAAGAG
>CAZZUZ010000036.1:0-12775 GCA_964657315.1 Vulcanimicrobiota bacterium | reverse complement strand
CGTCAACACGCTCGGTGCGAACAACCTGCGCGCACCCGGCGGCATCGCATATACGCCCGGCCGTGAAGAACAGATCGACGTACGCGGCGACATCACGTCACCCCAATCGCTCGCCGCGCTTCCGGTGCTGAGCGGCACGACCGCGAGTAACGGCGGCGGTGCGGCGCCGAGTTACTACGGCGCGAATCCGTTTGCCGGAACGCTCTACGGCTGGACCCGCCCGTCGCAGAGCGTCAACATCGGCGACGTCGCAAAGGTCGTCGATTCGAGCGTGCCGGTGCGCAACTACGCATCGGTCAACGGCCGGGCCGGCGTCGAACTCGAGGTTCAGAAGAGTTCGGACGCGAGCGAGATCGACGTTTCCGATAAGGTCATCAAGAATCTGCCGCAACTGCGCAAGCAATTCCCGGCAATCGACTTCCGCGTGGATTACGTGCAGTCCACGTATTCGCAGGAGCAGGTCGACGGCGTCGAGCGGACGCTGCTCGAAGGCATCGTCCTCACCGCGGTCTTGATGCTGATGTTCCTACGTTCGTGGCGCAACGCGGTCGTCGTGATGATCGCGATTCCGACGTCGCTGTGCGTGACGCTCTTCGTGATGAAGCTCATGCATCTCTCGCTCGACACGATCTCGCTGCTCGCGATGACGCTCGTCATCGGCATCCTCATCGACGACTCGACGGTCGTACTCGAGAACATCACGCGTCATGCCGAAGACGGCGAAGAGCCGCTGGTCGCGGCGCTGCGCGGACGCAGCGAAATCGGAACGGCCGCCATCGTCATCACGTTCGTCGACGTCGTCGTGTTCTTACCCATCGCTTTTATCGGCGGTCCGGTCGGCGTTCAGCTCTCGGAGTTCGGCATCGTGGTGACCGTGTCGACGCTGACATCGCTCTTCGTTTCGTTCACGATCACTCCGTCGCTCGCGGGCGTGTGGGCGCTCAAATCCGACTGGAAGCCGTGGGGCTGGATCGAGGGCTTCAACCGCGGATTCGATTGGCTGCGCGAACGCTACAAAGCGCTCTTGCCCAAAGCGATTCACAAGCCGTGGCCGATCGTCGTCACGGCGGCCGTACTCGTCGTGCTCGCGACGCTGCTCGTGCCGACCGGGCTCGTCGGAACCGACTACATTCCGGGCTCGGATCAGGGCGAAGTGTTCTTCACGCTTACGTTTCCGCCGGGCACGCCGCTGGAACACACCGTCGACGTGCTGCACGAAATCGAACGCAAGGTCGACGCCATTCCCGATCTCGAGTCCGAGATCACGAACGCGGGCGGCTTCAATTCGGCCTTCGGCGGCTTCATTCTCGAAGGCAACATCGGGCAGATCAACGTCTACCTCAAAGACGGCCGCAAACAGCCGACGACGCACTGGCTGTACTATATCTCGGACCTCGGACACGAATACGCACCGAGCGGCGTCACCGTCGCCAAACCCGCGAGCGATCCGACGCAGGGCGGTCCGAAACAGCCGATCGACGAGCTCGTTTCGGTGGCGGGTGGCGGCGATCCGTCGGCCTACGCGATCAAAATTCGTCAGGCACTCGAACGGACGCCGGGCGCGATCGACGTCAGCGATACGGCCGAGAATCTCTTGCCGCAAGTTTCGGTCGTCTTCGACCGTTCGATGGCGCGCTCGCTCGGCGTGTCGATCGGTACCGCATCGACGGCGATTCGCGCGGCGTTCGGCGGCGCGGTCGCGAGCGAACTCGAATCGCCGAGCGGCCTCGTACAGGTCGTGGTCATCTACCCGCGATCCGCGCAAGAATCGCTCGCAAACGTGCTCGCGATTCCGCTGCGGGCAGCCAACGGCGCGATCGTGCGCGTGGGCGACATCGCGCATCTCGTCTCTTCGCCGACGCCGGTCGTCATCACGCGCACCAACCGCTCCGACGTCGTGCACGTGGACGCTTCGGTCGCCGACGGCTACGAGCTTTCCAACGTCACGAACGACTTCGCCAAGCGTGTCGAGAAACTGAATCTTCCGAGCAACGTCGTCGTCAAGCCGGCGCCGGGTGGCAACCAGGAATTGATGCTGCAGACGCTCGCCGGACTCGGCTCGTCGCTCCTGCTCTCGGTCGTGCTCGTCTATCTCCTCATGGTCGCGCTCTACAACTCATTCCGCGATCCGCTCATCATCCTCTTCGCGATTCCGGTCGCGATCGTCGGCGCACTCGGGGCGCTGTGGCTCACGCACGCGACGATCAATCTCTTTTCGCTCATCGGATCGTTGCTGCTCGTCGGGCTCGTAACGAAGAACGGCATTCTGCTCGTCGATTACGCCAACACGCTGCGAAAGCGAGGCAAGGAAAAATTCGAGGCGATCGTCGAGAGCGGTGCGACTCGCTTTCGTCCGATCATCATGACGACGGCTGCGATGATCACGGGCATGCTGCCCCTCGCGCTCGCGCTCGAGCCGGGTTCGCAGGTACGTGCGAGCCTCGCCGTGGTCGTCATCGGCGGTCTGACGAGTTCGCTCGTGCTCACGCTCTTCATCGTGCCGATCATGTACGTGCTCATCGCGCCCAAAGAGTTGCCCGAACCGACCAAAATCGACGACGACGATGATGAGGGAAAAGTTGATGAAAACGGAGCCGACGGGGAGAAGACGCCCGATGGGAAGCCGCAGGCCGATCGGCCGCAGCAGCCGGCCGGCGCCCATTGAACGCAAGCGAACAGGCTTACGCCGGCGCCGCGCTGCAGTTGCCGCAGCGTATGACGATCTTCATTACCGGCGCGGCCGGCGGTATCGGCCTCGAAGCCGCGCGCGCGTTTCTCGAACGTGGCGATCGCGTGATAGCGTCGGCGCGATCCGCCGCGCGCTGCGCCGACATCGAAGCGGAGCTCGGCGATCGCGTCGAGACGCTCGAGATGGACATGGGTTCGGTTGCGTCGATACGCGCGGGAGCCGCTCACCTCGCCGAAATCGCGCCGAAACTCGACGCGCTCGTCAACAACGCGGGCGTACTCAATACGAAGCGAGAGGTCGATACGGACGGGCGCGAGATGACGTGGGGCGTCAACGTCGTCGCCCCGTTTCTGCTCTCGGAACTGCTCGCGCCGCAGCTGCAAGCCGCAGGCGCCGCACGCGTCGTCAACGTCGGTTCGGTAGCGCACAAAGCCGGCAAGATCGCGTGGGACGATCCGGAGTTCGCAACGCGCAAATATTCCGGCTGGTCGGCCTACTCGCAATCCAAACTCGCACTCGTACTCTTGACGCGCGCGTTTGCGAAGCGCCATCCGAGCGTGGCCGCGTTTTGCGTTCATCCCGGCGGCATCGCGACCGGGATCTATCGCAGCACGCCGTCGTTTCTGCGCGGCATCCTCGCGCGCGTCTTGCCCGGCCCGTCTGCGGGGGCCGTTCCGATCGTAATGCTCGCTACCGAACCGAACGTCACGGCGCAGAGCGGCACGTACTTCGATAAGACGAACGAAACGCCGGCGGCTGCAGCGGCGCGAGACGATGCGGCTGCGGATCGACTGTACCGGATGCTCGGCGAACGCTACGCGATAGCGTAGCCGCGAGACGCTGCTGTGCGCGATCGCTCGGGCCGCGAGCTCGCGAACGCGCCGGTACGCCGATGGGAAGTGTCCCGGCGCACATCGGCAGAAGCTTTTGGACTGAAGTGTCCGATCTTTCTTCGGGCTTCCGATACTTTGAGGGTCCCACAACCCCTCGTCTATCGGAGATCCAACCAACTCATGCTCCTTTCCAAAGCCCGCCTTGCGAACATGCTCGGCGTTTCCGCCCTGGCCGCAGGCGTCCTCGCGACGTCGGCCGGCGCTTCGGCCGGCACGGCGACGACGTCGTTTCAGGTCACCGCAAACGTCATCAACGCGTGCATCATCACGAGCAATCCGCTCGCGTTCACGAACTACGACCCGACGGCAAGCGCCGTCAACACCGCGACCTCGACGCTCTCGCTCGCGTGCACGGCAGGGTCCGCGCCCGTCGTAACGCTCAACGCCGGCCAGAACGCCGTTTCGAAGATCCGTACGATGGTCGACGGCACGGCGGGCGACACGGCGCTGCAGTATAATTTGTACCAGCCGACGGCCGTCGGCACGACGGCAACCTGCAGCACGACGCTCTGGGGCGACGGCAGCACGACGGCGGGCACGAGTTTCGTCCCGTCCGCGCCGACGAACCCGCTCCCGCGCACGCTTCAAGTCTGCGGATCGCTGCCGATCAATCAAAGCGTGAAGATGGGCTCGACGTACACCGACTCGGTGCTGGCGACTGTTACGTTCTAGAGCGGTCGCGTTCGCAGCCGCGCTCGTCGCTTTGGCGACGGGCGCGGTGTCCGCGTCGACGCCCGTCGGACTTTCGCCGACGCGCTTGGATATCGCGAGGAGCGGCGACAGCGCGGACGTGACGCTCGAAAATCAGGGCGACGTGCCCGTCACCTACGCGGTGCGTGGGTACGCTTGGGCGCAGACGCCGCAAGGCGAGGTCGATTTGCAGCCGACGTCCGATCTCATCGTCTATCCACAGCGCGTGACCATCGCGCCGCACGAACGGCGCCCGATCCGCGTCGGCTATACGGGTCCGCTCAAAGCCGCCGAAGGCGAATATCGCGTCCTGCTGACCGAGATCGGCGACGTAGACGCGCCGGCGGCAGCGGGCGTCAGCCTCACCATCCGCAATCGCTTTTCGATCCCGCTCTTCGTCGCGCCGCAAGCCGCGCACGTGGCCGTCGACGCAAGCGACGCGTATGCCCGCGACGGCATCTTTGGGTTCGCTCTGATCGATACCGGGACCGTGCACGCGCTCTCGCGCAGCGTCGAGGTCCACGCGCTCGATGCGAACGGCGGAACCGTCTTTGCGGGTCCGCTGCCACCCTGGTATTTGCTGCCCGGCCAGCCGCGCGCGTACGAGACCAAAATCGACAAGGGCATCTGCGCGCGCATCGCTCGGATTCGCGTCGACGCGACGTACGATTCCGAACGCGGCACGCACGTCACGCTCGAGCCCAAGAAGTCGTGCTGAAGCGCGCGTCCTGCGCGCTCGCCATCCTGCTCGTCTGCAACGTTCCGCTGCAGGCAACCGGCGCTTCCGACACGCTCGACATCGACGGTGCCCCCGTCAACGCAACGACGCCGCAGCGTGCGTTCGTCAGACTCGTCGTTGCCGGTGTCGACCGCGGCTCGACGCTCGCGATCGTTTCGGGACGCGACATTTTATTGCTGCAGAGCGCGGCCGTCGACGCGCGGATTCCGTTTACCGCTAAAGCTTCCGTGGTGGTCGACGGCACCGCGTACGTCTCGCTCGCAAAACTCTCGCCGCGGACGACCTTCGCACTCGACGATGCGACGCTGACGCTCGCCGTCTACGTAGACGCGGCGGCACTCGGGACGACGGCGTACGACGTGTCCGATCGTCGGGACGGCCCCGCGCTCCTTGCCGCCCGGCCGAAGAGCGCCTTCGTCAACTATTTCGTTTCCGCATCGGAAGGCGGCGGCGCCTCCGGGTATTTCGAAACGGGCGTCAGCGCGCACGATTCGCTGTTCTACTCGAACGAATCGATCGACGGCTACGGCCACGCGCAGCGCGGGCAGACGTACTTCGCGCACGACGACGTCGCGCATCTGCGGCACGAAGTCGCGGGCGACGTCAGCGTCGGCAGCGAGGACGCGCTCTTCGGCCAGGTCGACGTGTTCGGCGTCGGCGTCAAGCGTCAGTTCTCGATCGATCCGTACGCCTACTACTTTCCGACGCCGAGCGTTGCGGGCGTGCTCGCTACGCCGGGCACGGCCGACGTCTACGTCGACGGCCTGCTCGCGCACTCGACGCCGCTGGGTCCCGGTGGATTCGATCTCACGAACATTCCGGTCACGACCGGCACGAGCGACGTCACGGTCGTCGTACGCGACGCCGCCGGCCACGCGCGCACCTACGATCAGACGTTCTTCGCGACGAATTCGCTGCTCAAGCGCGGCTTAACGGACTACGCGTACGGCGCGGGACTCTTACGGACGGCCGACGCCGATTCGTACGACGACTTGGCCCTTGCCGGATCGTACCGTATCGGCGCGACCGATATGTCGACGCTCGGCGGCGAACTCTCGGCGACCGCACATCGCTCGCAGATCGGCGTGACGAGCGACTTCAAATTCGGCACGCTGCTCGTGCACGCGTCGGAGGCGGCCGGCAACTTTTACTCCCACGCCGGAACGGCGACCAACGTCGCCGTCGATTATCGCGGCGGAAACAACACGTTCGGCTTCGGCGCCACGGTCCGCGGAGCGGCGTTCGATTACGCGCGGTCCGACATCGCTTCCGACGCGCCGGGTGGTGTCGGCTTCGCGGCGCCCGCTCGATTCGAAGTCGTCGGCAACGCATCGCGTCAGTTCGGTCCGCATACGAGCGTGATGGCGTCGTATTTCCATCAGACCTTCGACGGCCAGGCGGCGCAGACGACGGCGCTCGTGACGCTCTCGCAACAGTTCCATAGCACGTTCTTGCTCGCGACGTATTCCGACACGCGATCGGGCGGCGCGCCGACGCGTTCGTTCGGGATCTCGCTCTCGAAGCAGATCGGATCTCGGGCTTCGCTTTCGATCGGAGACTCGGTCGGTTCGGGCGCGCAGCGCGGTTTCGATTTCCAGCAGTCGGCACCGAGCATCGACACGGGCGTCGCCTACGGTGTGCAATACGACAACGGCACGAGCGGGTCGCTGCTCGCCAACGCGGTCGTGCACGCGCCGCTCGCGGACATCGCGGCGTATGCCGAATCGGATGCGGGAAACGCTCCGCGCGGTTCGTTGCAAGTCTCGGGCGGCATCGTGGCTTCCGACGGCCACGTGCTCGCGACGCGGGCCGTGCGCGACGCGTTCGCGCTCGTCGAGACGCAAGGCGTCGCGGGCGTTCCGATCGTCGTCGACGGCCGTCCGGCCGGACGCACGAACGCAAACGGCCTGCTCGTCATCCCGAGCCTCGCATCGTTCTCGCAGAGCCGTATTTCCGTGCAAGATACGGCGACGCCGCTTGGGACCGAGGTCGAGCGCAGCGATTCGTTCGTCGCGCCCGGCGCGCGCGGCGGCAGCGTGGCATCCTTCAAAGTGCGGCACGTCGCGTATTACGTGGGTAGCGTCGGCGATTGGCCGAACGCAACGCTCGTGCTTTCGTACGGCGTCCGTCTGTGGCGCTCGGCCCTCGACGAACTCGGCGGCTTCTACTTCGAAAATCTCGAAGCGGGCCGGTACCGTGCGACCGTGCGAAGCGGCATACGGGAATGCACGTTCACGCTCGTCGTCCCAAAGACGGCCGCGGTAGCAAACGATCTCGGCGCGCAAACGTGCGCGCGGTAGCGATCGCGACATTCGGTCTCGCGTTCTGTGCGCTGCCCGCGGTCGCCGACGCCGCGATCGTGGGCTGCTCGTTTTCGACGGCTTCGGTCACCTTCGGCACGTACGATCCGACGGCGTCGTCGCCGACGACGGCGTCGGGCAGCGTCTCGATCGACTGCCTCTTGCCGACGACGATCAAACTTGCGATTTCCGGCGACGCGTCGGGGGCGTTCAATCCCCGGTCGCTGGCCGGCACGGGCGGTAAACTCGCGTATCTGCTCTCGCTGCCCGGCGGCGGTCTCTGGGGCGACGGCTCGAGCGGAACCGGTACGTACTCCGCGACGTTCGGACTCTTGACGCCGTCGGTGCCGATCGCGGGATCGCTCGTGCCGCAGCAGAGCGTTACGGCCGGGTCGTATTCGGGCTCGCTCACGATCACGGCGACCTTCTAGCGCGATGGCCGCAGAATGGGTGAAGCGGCGCCGTCCGGCGAACGCTGGCCACCCATGTCGGCAGCTTCGGATCGTCTGCCGGGCGCAACGCAAACGCGTCCCGCAACGGTCGTCATCCTCGATTTCGGCGCGCAATACAGTCAACTGATCGCGCGGCGCGTGCGCGAAGCGAACGTCTATTCGGAAATCCTGCCGCACGACGCGCCGTGGGCCGAGATCGCCAAGCGCGATCCCGCGGCGATCATCCTCACGGGCGGTCCGGAAAGCACCCTCGCGCCTGACGCGCTCGGCATCGATCCGCACGTCTACGACTCCGGCGTTCCGCTGCTGGGTATTTGTTACGGAATGCAGCTCATCGCGCGCGATCTGGGCGGCAAGCTCGTGAAATCGACGCATCGCGAGTTCGGCGCCGCAATGCTCGAGCACGCGGAGTCCGCCCTCTTCGCCGACGCGCCCGCGCGCAGCCGCGCGTGGATGTCGCATGGCGACACGGTCGTCGCACCCCCGGCCGGCTTCGCAACGATCGCGAGCACCACGGCGTGCGCCGTCGCGGCGATGGGCAACGACGAGCGTAAGGTTTACGGCGTGCAGTTCCATCCCGAGGTCGTGCATACCGAGATCGGCTTTCGCGTGATCGCGAATTTCTTGCACGGCGTCGCGGGCATCGCACCCGATTGGAAGATGGATTCGTTCGTCGACACGATGATCGCGCGCATCAAAGCGCAGGTCGGTAGCGGCCGCGTCATCTGCGCCCTTTCGGGCGGCGTCGATTCGGCGGTCGCCGCGACGCTCGTCGCGCGAGCGATCGGCGAGCAGCTCACGTGCGTCTACGTCGACACGGGCCTCATGCGCGCGAACGAATCCGACGGCGTGATCGCGGCGTTCCGCGACATCTTGCACCTCAACGTGCGCGTCATCCACGCGCGCGATCGTTTTCTCGAGCGGCTCGCCGGCATCGAGGATCCCGAAGAGAAGCGCGTGCGCATCGGTCACGAGTTCATCGCGATCTTCGAAGAGCAGGCGAAGTCGCTCGAAGACGTGGGGTTCCTCGTGCAGGGCACGCTCTATCCCGACGTGATCGAATCGAAGACGCCCGATTCGAAAGCCGGACATAAGATCAAATCTCACCATAACGTCGGCGGGCTGCCGGAGAAGATGGCGCTCAAGCTCGTCGAGCCGCTGCGCACGCTCTTCAAAGACGAAGTGCGCGAAGTCGGACGGGTGCTCGGGCTCCCGCCGGCGATCGTCGAACGCCAGCCGTTCCCGGGGCCGGGCCTCGCGGTGCGCGTGCTCGGCGAAGTGACGGCGGAGCGCATCGAAACGGTGCGCGCCGCCGACAAAATCGTGACGGACGAGATCGAAGCGGCGAAGCTCGATCCGAAGCCTTGGCAATATTTTGCCGTTCTGACGCCGCTGCGCAGCGTGGGCGTGATGGGCGACGGTCGCACGTACGCCAACCTCGTCGCGGTGCGCGCGATTACGAGCGAGGACGGCATGACCGCGGATTGGGCGCGTCTGCCGCACGAACTGCTCGAGCGCATCAGCACGCGCATCGTCAACGAAGTGCCGGGCGTCAACCGCGTCGCTTACGACGTTACCTCGAAGCCGCCGGCGACCGTCGAGTGGGAGTGACGACCGCCTGACGCGAGGCCGCGTTACGATAGCGTCGAACGCGATTTCACGTGAAGATTCTCGTAATCGGCAGCGGTGCGCGTGAGGACGCCTTGTCGTGGCGCCTCGCGCAATCCGCATCGTGCAGCGAAGTGTTCGCGGCACCGGGAAATGCCGGTACGGCGACGCGGGGAACGAATTGGCCGATTCCGGCGACCGACGGAAAATCGCTCGTCGCGCGTGCGAAAGCCGAAGGTATCGACCTCGTCGTCATCGGCCCGGAGACGGCGATTGCGGCCGGAGTCGGCGACCGCTTGCGCGATGCGGGCATCGCGACGTTCGGGCCCAATCGTTCGGCCGGACGGCTCGAATCGAGCAAGATCTTCGCGAAACGTTTTCTCGAACGCAACGGCATCGCGACCGCGCGCTATCGCGTGGTGCATTCGCTCGCACACGCCGAGAAAGCGCTTGCGGAGTGGAGCGGCGGATGCGTCGTCAAAGCCGATGGACTCGCGGCCGGCAAAGGCGTCGTCGTCACCGCCGATGCGAAGGCGGCGCTCGCCGTCGTGCGCGAGTGGTATGCGGGTAAGATTCCCGGCGGCGGGTCGGACGTGTTGCTCGAAGAAACGCTCGTCGGTCGCGAGATCAGCGTGTTTGCCGTCGGCGACGGAGAGCGTTTCGTAACGCTCGGCGCGGCGTGCGATTACAAGCGCGCGGGCGACGGCGACGTCGGCCCGAACACCGGCGGCATGGGCGCGTACTCGCCGCCCGCGGGTTTTCCCGATGACGTGCTCGCGATCGTCGAGGAGCGAATTCTCGGGCCAGTGCTCCGCGGGTTGAAAGCCGACGGCGAGAAGTACCGCGGCGTCTTGTACTGCGGCCTGATGTGGACGCAGGACGGCCCCTACGTGATCGAATTCAACGTGCGCTTCGGCGACCCGGAGACGCAGGTGCTGATGCCGCGCATCGACGGCGATTTCGCCGCACTGCTGGCTTCGGCCGCCGCAGGCCGGATCGACGAGTCGGCCGCGACCGTTGCGGGCGATGCGTGCGTCGGCGTGGTGTTGGCAACCACTGACTACCCGCGGACGAGCGTGCCCGTCAACGGCTTGCCTTCCGACGTTTCGCTCGGCGACGGACGCGCCGCGTTCTGGGGAACGTCGACGCTACACGATTCGGTCGTCGACGCGAGCGGCGGCCGCGTGTTGACGGTGACGGCACGTGGCGCGGATCTCGCGAGCGCGCGAGATCGCGCATACGCCGCAATCGACGAACTCGCCAAACGCATGGGCTCGGGTTTACCGCTGACGTACAGGTCCGATATCGCGAAGCGCTGAGCTTGTGGAAGGCGGATCGCACTAACGGATCACGAGTCCTCAGCGTAATCGGTGTGCACGGATATCCTGGAGAGCGAAAAGAGACCGCCGAAAATGCTCGAGGAAATTCGATTTTGAGCACTTTTTCAGAGTCGTTTTACATGTAAGTCTGTCGTCACGTTCAATTTCAGCTCGGTTTGCGCCGGTCAGATGCCAGAATGGTTCGCCAAGCCACATCGCGTGCCAATCGCTTCGATATATTGATCATGAAATGCCCACCGACCAGGATTCGACGAAGTGTCTACGATCTGCTCATCGAGCGGTTCCGGGAGGCCGTTTGATCGCATTGGAAGATTTGCGTAGCTTCGACCAGCAGCGGTAACGCTCTACGGATCGGTAACATGTTGCCAATAATCATACTCTGCATCGACCACCTAGGCCAGTACAAACTCTGGGCTTCCGATAAACGCGAGAGCCCAGGTGTTCCAATCCACGGCAGCCGCATCTCCCGAGTCTACCGCCTATAAATTCAAATCCGTTCCCTTCGATCCGGCGACTCCGAAATTTATAGCCGTCGAGTGGAGCCTTCTCGTGTTCTAATAATGCTTCGATCTTCGGCAACGATGTCGACGCTCTAAGAGCACCAATATTCCTTATTATTCACAGTCACAGAATGTTCGTCTCCGCGGTTCGCAAGCAGATATCTGTAGTACGACCATTACTCTTAAAACACGCCCTGCTGCCGAGAGATCGCAGCTAACCCATCCCGACGCCATGCTTCATAGCGAGTTCGCTGCCCCAGTACCCCGCGAAAAGCAGCACGATCGTTCCGAGCGCCGTGCATGCGATGCCGAGCGAGGACGCGTGATTGCCGAACCGCAATGCGAAGGCCAGCGGAAAGACGACGAGGGCAAGGAGGCTGCCGATGCCGTGCAGCGTCGCGAGGCGGCGCGGTTTCGGCGGTAACGCGATCGTGTAGTAATCGATCGCGCCGAAGATCGAGGCGGCTAGGCCCGTCAGGGAGCCCATCGCGATGAGGACGACGCTCATGCGGAACCAGAACGGATCCTGCGTGCGTACGCCGGCGATGTCGGTTACGAGCGTGCCGCTCCAGAAGGCGATCGGAAACGAGATCGTCATCACGTGCAGCGAGTGGCCGCGAAATACGGCCTTACCTCGCATTCGCGCGCGCCCGTACAGCCGGCTTCGCGCCGCGCATGCGGGCGAACCGCAAGCGGTACTGCGTCGAAAAATAGGCGATCACGATCGAGCCGAGGACGCTCGGAACGATCCAGCGCAGCGCCATCGGCACGCCGTGGAAGTTGATGACGCAGAACGCCGTGACCGCGGAAATGTAGGCGGCCATCATAGCCGAGATGTGCAGCAAGAGCGTGCCCAGCCGCGTTTGCACGCGGCCGAGGACCGCGCGCAGATCCAGCGCGGCGAAGACGGCGGCGATCGCGCCGAGGCCGATGAGGACGCTCGCGATGCTCTTCATCAGCGGCGTTTGGGCCGTCAGTGCGATAGCGAAGAGGGCGAGCGCGCTGACGAGCACGAGCATTGCGGCGACGACGTCGAAGCGATCGGCGCGAGCGTTCGCCGTCTTTCGATGTAGCCGCATGATCACGCGGAAACCTTCGAAGACGAGATACGCGCAGACCACGTCGAGCACGAGCAAAAAGACGTGGCCCTGCGCTTGCCACATGAAGGCCGCGGTCGCGAGCACGGCGGCCATAGCCCAGCCGAATACCGCGCCCCAGCGCCGGTGCCAGCGGCCACCCTTGCGCGTCAGCAATGCCGCGGGCGCGACGACGAGCACGACCGTTCCCGTCGCGACGTGGAAGAACGTGATCGCGTTACCCAGCATCGAAATCGATCGTAAGCCACGGGTGCTAGGGTTGCGGTGACGCGAGACCGTGCGACGGGCTTTTGGTTTCTAAGGAAGCCGAGTAAGCGTGCGCGAATGGCGTTGGTACGTCGGCCGTCGCGCCGCAGTTCGTTGAGGTTTTATGAAGCAGTCATTTCTGTTCGTCGCCGCCGTTTGCGCGGGGCTCGGGGCGCTCGTGCATACCGTCTCGCCGCAGGCGGCCGGCGCCGCGGCGAGCG
>CAZZUZ010000035.1:1972-12794 GCA_964657315.1 Vulcanimicrobiota bacterium | reverse complement strand
CCGCAACGTCCACTCTTCGACCGTGCCGGATTGCGCGGTGAACATCGGTGCGGCGGTCGTCGAGTAGGCCGCACCGTTGAGATAGAAGCCGTTGGCGTCTTCGCTGAAGTCGACGGTCCGCTGCTGCGCGATCGGCGCGGCCGCGATCGACGTGTCGTAGGTGCCGGTCGCGCGCGGAGTCGAGCCCGGAGCCGGCACGGCGGGGAGCGCCGGATTCGGCGCGCCGACGTCGATCGTGCCGAGGATCTGCGCCGGATTGGGATCGCCGCCCGCACCCGTGTCGAAGCACGCCGTGCGGAACGCGGCGCCGCTGCTCGAGGGCCCGGTGACGATGACGTCCGCGCGTCCGGCGGGGGGAATAACCACGTCGCTCACGCTCTGATCCGCGCCGCCCGGAAACTGTTTGAGCGCGACGCCGTCGCGCGCGACGAGCTGGAGTTGTTCGCCGTCGACGCTGATGTCGTAGTAGCCGACGGCGGAAGCGTTGATCACGCGCCATAGCTGCTTTTGACCAGCCTGCATCAGGATCGGGCCGCCCGCGTCCCGGCCGTCGACCGTCGTGTACTCGCCGCCGATATCGAACGGCTGCCCGCAGATGCCGGAGTCCGTCGCATCGGCCCGGGCGCGCCGTGCGAGCGCGTGTGCCGCACGCACGCGCGCGAGCGAAGTGAACGACGGCGCTTCGAGTAGGTTTCGCAGGATCACGACCCGCTCGGGCAGGCCCGACGTCTCCGGTGCGATCGATGCGACGCCTTGGACGACGATCGCTCCGGTCATGCCGTTATAGACTTGCCAGTTCGCTTCGCCGTGCGCGTGCGGGTGATACCAGTACGTACCCGGCGGATGGCTCTTCGGGATATCGATTTGGTAGTGAAGCGTTTGGCCCGGCATCGCTACGACGTCGATCGAATCGTCGCCGGGAGCGTTCGGCGAGACGGAGAGGCCGTGAAAGTGCAAGCTCGTCTGATTGTACGGTTGGACGTTCGAGGCCGGCAGTTGATCGGCGAAATTCACGACGATCGAATCGCCCGGCGACACGCGGATCGTCGGTATGCCGATCGACCCGTTATAGGAGATCGCGGGCCCGCCCGTCGACGGATTGATCACCGCCGCGAGGTTCACGGTAGCGACGCCGTTGACGCTCGCGACCTCTTGCGGGTTCGCGAGATCCGCGAGCAGCGGCTGAGCCGTCGGCGCGGACACGTTCGACGACTTGGCCGCGGACGGCGTGCTTCCGCCGCCGGCTACATTACAGCCGGCGACGGCAGTCGCAAAAGCGACGCCGGAAACAACGGCGAGCACGGTGCGCGAAAGAGACAACGGACACTCCTTAGGCATACCTAATATGCCCGCAGTATTGTCGAAGAATCGCAGTTATCCTTGCCTTAGTAAAGGTTTAGGTGCGCCTAATTCGAAGATTGGCTGCCAGTCGTATCGATGTGGGGAGTTCGTTCATGTCCGTGGCCCGGTTTTGCCGTCGTTTCCTCTCTTGCTTCACGCTCGGGTCCTTACTCGTCGGGATGACGGGCGTCGCCGCCGATGCGAGCGGCCTCGCGGGGACGATCGTGGGGCAGGACGGAACGCCGATCGTAGGCGCGGTCATCACGCTCTCGGGCAACGGGCGGCCCATCGTGCTGCGCAGCGATAAAAACGGAAAGTTTTCGTTACCGAGCGTCGCGGCCGGCACGTTTACGGTCACGGCGACGGCCAGGGGTTACAATCCGATCGATCCGCGCACGATCGAGTTCACGAGCGACGCGCCGAACGATATCGCCCTGGTCTTGCCTCGCGCGCAGGCCTCTTCGCTCGCGACCATCGGGTCGGTCCGCGCGAACGGCCGCCAATCGCTCTCGACGTCGCCCGGGCAAACCAACGACATCTCGACGGGTCAATACGCCGCGCGGGGCGTGACGCGGACGAGCGACATCCTCCAGAGCGAACTCTCCACGACCGTTCAGCCCGTGATCGGCGGCGGACTCAACGCACCCGCGGCCGTGTCGCTGCGTGGGCCCGACCCGAGCGAAACGCTGGTCGAGATCGACGGCCACGCCGTCAACAACGGCGCTACCGGCGACTTCGATTTCTCCCTGCTCGACCCGGCGGATCTGCAGAGCGTTCAGGTCGTCTACGGCATCGGTCCGTCGTCGCTCTTCGGGCCCAACACCCTCGGCGGCGCGCTCAACGTACGCACGCTCGAGCCGACGCCGCAAAAGCATTTTCTCGAACGCTTCACCGCAGGCACGTTCGATACCGATACCGGCACGCTCCAGGCGACCGGCACGGAAGGACGGCTCGGCTACGCGCTCTCCTTCCATCGCGTGGCCTCGGGCGGCCAGCTCGACGACTATACCATTGCGGGCACGAAAACGACGGTCGGCAACGGCCTCGACGCGTCGTCGACGATAGCAAAACTGCGCTACTCTCTCTTCAACGGCGCGGGCTTCGTCGGCATCTCGCTACGCGACCAGTCGGTGTTTCGCGATCTCTCGGCGACGACGAGCTCGTACGACGTCGATGCGAAGACGTATTCCGACAGTGCGGGCTCGGCGATGACCGCGAACAACTTCGCTTACGGTCTCGACGCGCAGGCGCCCCTCGGCCGAGCGAACAGAGACGGCGTCTACGGCACGACGGCAATCTTTCGCTATCAGACGTCGTTCGCCAAACAAAACGTCACGGGCCCCGCGGCCGGCTCGTCGCCGTATCTCTTCGACAACCGCGACCTCATCGGCGACACGACGCTCGAATTCGACCGCGTGATGCCGCACGGCACGCTCGCGCTCAAACTCGACTCGACGCAGGAGAATCTCAACACGGGCATCGTCACCGGCACGTCGTTCGCGGATACCGGTTCCATCGCGGTGGGCGCGACGGCGGCGGCGTCCGTCGCGCGGCTCGAAGACGGCGACACGGGCGGCGGCGGTGCGGTGGGCCTGGGCGGCATCGCGCTGATCTCGCAGGAGGCGCTCGGACAATCGCAGCGCTCGATCGGTTTGCGCTACACGGACGATCCGACATCGAAGCTGCACTATTCGCTCGCGACCTACGTCAGCGACTACAGCACCTTCGGTCACAGCACCGATCCCCGTTTCGGCTTCACGTGGACGCCGACGGGCGATACGGTCGCGCGCTTCTCGGTCGGCACGAGCTTCGAATCGCCGCAGCTGCTCTCGCTCGTCGTGCCGGCCGCCTCCACGCTCTACACGCCGACCAACGGCTACATCGCGATCGGCAACCCGAACCTCAGGGCCGAGCACGCGACGGAGTACGATGCCGGCTACGAGCATCGCTTCGACATTCCCGGCCACGCGCTGCACCTCGGACTCGACCTCTATCGCACGAAT
Source organism: Vulcanimicrobiota bacterium (assembly GCA_964657315.1). GTDB lineage: Bacteria > Vulcanimicrobiota > Vulcanimicrobiia > Vulcanimicrobiales > Vulcanimicrobiaceae > CAZZUZ01. The sequence goes on along the minus strand of CAZZUZ010000035.1, from coordinate 9,450 downwards.
CTGCGCGACGGCGTCAGCGATTTTTTGCCCTCGACGCCCTGCGCGTCGAACGCACCGCCGGTCGCGCTCCGATACGCCACGTGCGTTTCCTATCCGATCAACATCGCGCGCGGCGTGTACGAAGGGGTCGAACTCCACGGCGACTTGCAACTCGCGCCGCAGACGGTCGTCCACGCGAGTTACGGCGTCAATAGCGTCTTCAACGAATCGGCCCCCGTAGCCGACAACATCGTGCCCGGTCAGCAAAACCTCGGCGTGCCGCTGCACAAAGGCGCGCTTACGATCGCGCGCAATCCGCGCGAGTACGGCTTCGGCGCGTACGCGAGCGTGCTGTACGAAGGCAACTACAACGAGCTCAACACGGGCGCGTACGCGACGCTCGGTGCGGGGGTGACGCTTCACACGCGGCAGCTGGATTTCGGCCTGAGCGGCACGAATCTCACCGACACCAACGACTTCAAGTTCACGCGCGTCAACGGCGGCTCGACGTACGGCTCCCTCGGGGCGCCGATCTCGACCAGCGCCATACCGCTGCCGGGCACACAGTTCGTCTTCTCGATCGCACACCACACCTGAAAGGTCGCCATGAACGTCGCGCGCATCACGCCCTTTTTGTGGTTCGATGGTCGAGCGCTCGAGGCGGCGCGCTTTTACACGTCGGTCTTTCCGAATTCGAAGATCGAAGACGAGCGCGAAGGGGCGACGTCGCTGACGTTCTGGCTCGACGGGACGCGCTTCATCGCGCTCGACGGCGGTCCGTCGTACGCGTTCTCCAAAGCCGTGTCGTTCTTCGTGAGCTGCGATTCGCAGGCCGAGGTCGACCACTTCTGGCAGCGTCTTTCCGAAGGCGGAGAGACCTCGCGCTGCGGTTGGCTCGATGACAAATTCGGGTTGACGTGGCAGGTCGTGCCGCGCGTCCTCGGCGAGCTGCTCTCGAGCGACGACGACGGTGCGAGCGAACGCGTCATGAACGCGATGCTCGCGATGACCAAGCTCGACATCGCGGCACTCGAACGCGCCGCTCGCGAGCCTTCGGTTTAGGGTTTCGCGAGCCTCGCGCCCTCGCGAGCGATGTACCACTCTTCGCGCGCTGCGATGACGTAGGTCTGCGCCGCAGCCTCGCCGGCCGAGATCGAAACGTCGAGCGGATGCGCGGAGTTTTTTCCGGCGTCGACCGCGATGCCGGCAAACCGGAGTCTGTCGCACACCGCGGCACGTAGCGCGGCGTCGTTTTCGCCGATGCCGCCGGTAAAGACGAGCGCGTCGAGACGCTCGAGCGAAGGCAGCACGCTGCCGATCGTGGCGGCCAGGCGGTGCACGAACATCGCGATCGCGAGCTTCGCTCGTTCGCTGCCGCGAGCGCTCGCCGCAGCCACCTCACGCATGTCGCCCGACACGCCGGAGATGCCCGCGAGGCCGCTGCGTTTGTTGAGCGTCGCGTCGAAGTCGCCGGCGAATGATTTTGCGGAAACCTCGTCGCCCGTTCGGCGCATGAAGTACGTCGCGATCGCCGGATCGATGCTGCCCGAGCGCGTGGACATCATGGTGCCATCGAGCGGCGTGAATCCCATCGACGTGTCGACGCTTCTCCCGCCGTTCACCGCGGTGACTGAGCAGCCGCCGCCGAGATGCGCGACGACGACGTCGGTTTGCGCGAGCTCGCGACCCAGCATCGACGCGACGCGTTCGCAGGCATAGGCGACGCTCGAGCCGTGAAAGCCGTAGCGGCGAACGTCGTCGCGCAGCCACTCGTATGGGCCGGCATACGTGTAGGCTTCGGGAGCGAGCGTGCGGTGAAACTGCGTATCGAAGACCGCGTATTGCGGAACGTTCGGGCAGCGCTCGCGCGCGGCCGCGACGGCGGCGAGTTCGATCGGATTGTGCGCCGGTGCGAACGGCTCGAGATCGCGTAGTTTCGAGAGCACGGCGACGTCGAGCCAGGTGGTGCGCGTGAAGGCGTTCGCGCCGTGGACGATGCGATGTCCGATCGCCTCCGCGCGCTCGATGTCGACGCCGGCCTGCTCGAGTTCGTCGAGAATGGCCGGGATCGCGGCGCCGTGTGCGAGCGAGAGCGAACGCGAACCGCGCGAGCCGTCGGTTGCGAGCGTCTCCATCTCGGCGTCGTCACCCGCACTCTTCCAGGAGACGCGGACCTCCGCGAGCGGCGGCCCGGCGCTTTCCGCGACGGCCCCGGCGGCGACGTCGTACGCACCGCATTTCCAGCTGCTCGAGCCGCCGTTGAGAACTAGGCGGGCCATGCCCAGTCGGCAACTTCCGGCATGTCGACGCCGTGTTCGCGAACGTAGTCGTGATGTTTGGCCAGTTCGTCGAGCATCTTCTCACGCAGCTCCGCAGCCCGTACGCCCAGCGCCGGGCTGCGCTCGATCGCGGCGAGGACCAGATGGTAGCGGTCGAGCTCGTTGAGAACGACCATGTCGAACGGCGTCGTCGTCGTGCCGTTCTCGATGAAGCCGTGCACGTGGAATTGGTCGTGATTGGTGCGATTGTAGGTCAGCCGGTGGATGACCGACGGATACCCGTGATAAGCAAAAATAACCGGCTTGTCCGGCGTGAACAAGATATCGAAGTCGCGGTCGGGCAGGCCGTGCGGATGCGCGGTATCGGGCAGCAGCTTCATCAAGTCGACGACGTTGACGAAACGCGTCTTGAGATCGGGGAACGCCTCGCGCAGGATCGAGATCGCGGCGAGCGCCTCGAGCGTCGGAACGTCGCCCGCCGACGCGATGACGAGATCCGGTTCGCCGACGTCGTCGTTGCTCGCCCAGTCCCAAATTCCGACGCCCTTCGCGGTATGGGCCTTGGCGGCTTCGACGTCGAGATATTGAAGTGACGGCTGCTTTCCGGCGACGATGACGTTGACGTAGTTGCGGCTGCGCAGGCAATGGTCGGCAACCGAGAGCAGCGTGTTCGCATCGGGCGGCAGATAGACGCGAACGATGCTCGCCTTCTTGTTGAGCACCACGTCGATGAAGCCCGGATCCTGATGCGAGAACCCGTTGTGATCCTGACGCCAGACGTGCGAGCTCAAGAGGTAGTTCAGTGAGGCGACCTCGACGCGCCACGCGACGTCGCTCGACTGCTCGAGCCACTTCGCGTGCTGGTTGAACATCGAGTCGACGATGTGGATGAACGCTTCGTAGCATGCGAAGAGCCCGTGCCGGCCGGTGAGCAGGTAGCCTTCGAGCCAGCCTTGGCACGTGTGCTCGCTCAAGATCTCCATGACGCGGCCGGTCGTCGACAAGAACGCGTCATCGTCCGAACGCGCCTCGGCTTCCCAGCGGCGTCCCGTGAACTCGAAGAGCGCGTCGAGCCGGTTCGACGACGTTTCGTCCGGCCCCATGACGCGGAAGTTTTTGCGGGCGTCGTTCGCGCGCATGATGTCCCGCAGGAACGCGCCGAGTCGCTTCGTCGCTTCGCCCGTCGTCACGCCGCGCTCGCGAACGTCGACGGCGTACGTCTTCCAATCGGGCATCTCGAGTTCGTGCAGCAGCTTGCCGCCGTTGGCGTGTGGAGTGTCTCCGAGGCGGCGCGTGCCCTTGGGTGCGATCGCGCGGTATTCTTCGACGAACGTTCCGTTCTCGTCGAAGAGTTCTTCGGGTTTGTACGAGCGCAGCCAGGCTTCGAGCTGCGCGAGGTGCTCGGGGTTGGTGCGTACGCCGTCGAGCGGAACTTGATGCGCGCGCCAGCTGCCTTCGGTTTTCTTTCCGTCGACGAACTTCGGACCCGTCCAGCCCTTGGGCGTCCGCATGACGATCATCGGCCAACGCGGGCGCGTCGTATCGCCGGTCTCGCGTGCATGCTTTTGAATCGCGGCGATGTCGTCGAGACACGTGTCGAGCGTGCTCGCCATCAGCTGGTGCATCTTTGCCGGATCGTCTCCGGCGACGACGTGCGGCGTGTAGCCGTACCCGCGCATCAGCGCGTCGAGTTCTTCGTCCGAGATGCGCGCGAGAATGGTCGGATTTGCGATCTTGAAGCCGTTGAGATGCAGGATCGGCAAGACGGCGCCGTCGGTCGCAGGATTCAAAAATTTGTTGGAGTGCCAGCTCGTCGCGAGCGGACCGGATTCGGATTCACCATCGCCGACCGTGCAGACGACGACGAGATCCGGATTGTCGAACGCGGCGCCGTAGGCGTGAGAGAGCGAATAGCCGAGTTCGCCGCCCTCGTTGATCGAGCCCGGCGTCTGCGGCGCCGCGTGGCTCGGAATGCCGCCCGGAAACGAGAACTGCTTGAAGAGCCGGCGCATGCCTTCGGAGTCTTGCGTGATGTTCGGAAAGTATTCGGTGTAGGTGCCTTCCAGATACGTATTGGCGACGATGCCCGGGCCGCCGTGACCCGGCCCCGTTACGTTGAGCACCGCGATGTCGCGCTGTACGATCGCGCGATTGACGTGGACGTAGATGAAATTGAGACCCGGCGTCGTGCCCCAGTGCCCGAGCAGGCGCGGCTTGATGTGCGCGACCGTCAGCGGTTCGCGCAGTAACGGATTGTCGAGCAGGTAGATCTGCCCGATGGAAAGATAATTTGCGGCGCGCCAATACGCGTCGATCTTGCGTAGATCGTCGGGCGAGAGCGGCTCGGACGTGCGTTGCGTTTCGATCACGATTGTATTACCTTTGCACGTTTTTGCGCGCGAGTGAGAGCGAGCCGTACGGGCCACCACCAGGGGTCCGCTTGAGGTTCGTCCCGGGCGCCCGCGACGACGAACGCGAGAGCCAAGGCTGCGAGAAACACGTACGGTATGTGAAACGGAAGATGCCGCTCGAATATGATTTCTCCGCTCGCAGCAGAGTCGTAGAGCACCGTGAAGACCCATCCGAGCGACGTCCACGGCGCGGCCGCTTTGAGCACGACGAGCGTTCGAATCGAGAGAACGGTCAACGCGGCGAGGACCGCGACATAGGCATAACCGAGCAACATCACGATGAATCATACCCGGCCGAGCCGCATTCGCTTCTTCCGACGAGATGGCACGAACGTCAGCGAAAAACGCGCGGTTCTCTCCGACCTCGACGGGACGTTCTCCGATCCGTTCGTCGGCATCGCGCGATCTTCACTCCGGCGCGACGATGATGCGGCTCATCTCGTCGACCACCTCGACGAAGTCGCTGCGTACCGATGCGGCGACCTGCCACCAATCGTAAACGTACGTGGTCACGTTGCCTTCGCCGTCGGGCGGATTCTTGATCGTCTCGTTCGTCGCTTCGGCGTGGAGGGTTCCGAGCTTGGCATAACGTTCGAATGTATCTTCGATCGTGGCTGCGAGGATGCGGTCTTTTTCGACGTCGGTCGGGATTCTCGGCATGAGCGTTCTTTCCGATTAGCGAGTGGCGGTGAAATACGACGGGCCGTCCGTCCCGATCGCAACGCGCATCAAAGCGTTCGGGCGCCGCTCAAATAGGCGACGAGCCGTGCGGGCGGAGCCGGCGACGCGAGTTTGACGATACGAGGCGCGACGCTGAGGATCATAAAGACGAACGAGCTTTGAAACGGGCCGATCGTGAGATCGACGACGAGCGCGCTGAGGATCACGACGCCCATGACCGCGCGCCGGAGCAGCGAATACCACTGCTGCCGGCGCTCTCGCTCGTCGGTCATATGCCAGCCGCGCCGGAGGTTGCGGAACATGATGGCCGCTGCGAAAAGCAGCAAGAGCGCGAAGACGACCGCATATTGGGCTACCGCGAGGCGGGCGCTCTCGAGCGACGGCTGGCGATGGACCATCCAATACAGCGCGTACGGCATCAGTGTGACCAGTGCCAGGTACGCGAACGCAACGAGCAAATCGAGGCTCGACGGCCGGAACGCGCCGGACATCATGTTGTGAAACGTTATCCAGAGCAGCGCGAGTACCGCATACGTTCCGAAATATGCGGCGAGGCTCGCGACGCCGCCGAACTCGGCGTGTCCGCCGACCATCGGCAATTGCAGCGCGCACTGCGACACGGCGAAGCCGAACACGATGTCGCCGAACCCCTCCAGGCGTCCCGCGAGCCTGCGTTCGCGCGGTGGCAGAGTTGCGGCGTACGCGGATTCCATCGGTCCGTGCTACGTTGGACGCCGCTATCCGTATCGCTTGCCGTCGAGTTCGATATAGCCGTCCGGATGGATGCCCGCGGGGTCGTGGTGGGTCCAATGCACGAGCGGGCCGTACTTCCCATCCGGCACGAGTTCGCCGACGATCGCGACGCGATCGCCGACCGTCACCGGAACGCGCGGCGCGAGCTTCACGTTATCGACGACCTCGAGACTGCGGCCGTCGTCGGAACGCACGTCGAAGGCCTCGTGGATCGCGTGCGTGTTGGAGCCGTAAAAGAATCGCGGCACCGACGTGACGGTCGCAGAGAACGAGACTTCGCTCGGGCTGCGTCGCGCGAAGCCGGTCGCGAGCGAGAGGGGCGCGGCGGAAAGCATCATGGTGCCCGCCGTATCGCGCCGAACCGTCGCGCCCGCTAGGCGATACTACTGCGCGCCGGCGCGAATGCCCATATTGGTCTGCATCAGGGCTTGGTCGACGAGACCGATGGCGTTGACGCGATGCCCGTCTTTGTCCGGTATCGCCATGTTCAGCTGCGCGCGCGCGGCCTGGAGGTCGGCTTTCGCGTTGAACATGTGCCCTTGGAACGCGAAGGCGGCTTCGCCGCCGATGGCCATTCCGGTAACGACGAGTGCTGCTGCAAGGAATGCTGATTTGATTTTCATGGATGTACGATCTCCTTTAACGCGGCGCATGGGCCGCATTGTGCTTTTGCCGGTAAATCTGATTGCTAACACTGTTTTGACGATGGTCGATATTGGCGCGCTGGTTGCGCGTCAGGTAGCCGCCGTTGGCAGCACGGTCGGCCCGAATGGAACGATCGATGTTGCCCTCGCGACTTTCGGTGTAGGCCGCGCCTCGCGGCGTGATCTCACCGCTGCGAATCCCGTTCGAGATACGCTGTTGCTGATCGTAACGGCGTTGGCCGACCTCGGTATCGCCGTACCGTTCGGTCGCGCCGTTGTGCTTGTCGTCGTAGATCGAGTTACTGATGTGGTTCTGGCGCGCATCGACGTTCTCGCGTTCCTGCGGCGTCAGCGTTCCGCCGTTGGCGGCGCGATCGGCCCGTATGGTCGAGTTGAGATTGCTTTCACGGTTCTCGAGCCGTCCCGTTTCGCCGGGTGTGAGTTCGCCCGAACCGACGCCGTTCGCGATGCGGCCTTGCTGATCGAAGCGGCGGCCGTCGACGCGATTGCGGGCCGTGAAATTCGGTTGACCGTGGTTGGCGGAAACGAATTGGCCTTCGTCGCTGCCCGCCGTGCGCTGGTTGCGCAATTGGCTCGGCGTCGCATCGACGTGTTCTTCGTTCGCGAAACGCGCTTCTTCCGCGGTCGGCCGTGCCTGCACGCCGCCGGGCCCGTTGAAGCTGTAGTGGTTGACCGTCCTCGTATCGACGTACGTGTTGTCGACGTACGTA
>CAZZUZ010000035.1:0-1962 GCA_964657315.1 Vulcanimicrobiota bacterium | reverse complement strand
TGTGAATGACGGTCGTATTGACGTTCGCGAATGCCGTGTTGTACCGGAAGGCGCCGCCGGCCCATTCGCCGCCGAAGAATCCGGCGCCGGCATAGCCAAAGCCGTAATTCACGCCGCCGTAATATCCGACGTGTTCGCCCCAATAGCCGGGATGCCAGTGATAATATCCCGTTTCGAAGGCCCAATAGCCGGGGGTCCAGAGGACGTTCGGCTGCGGCGGTGCGACCCAGACGCCGGGAACCCAATAGTAACCCGCCGACGCGTAACTCCAGTAGCCCGGCGTCCAGAGATATCCGGGCGTCGGGCACGGCGGTTGCGCGTAGACGGGAAGTGCCGGCGGCGCGACGCCGATGTCGACGCCGATCGAGATCGCCTGCGCGCTCGCGGCCTGTGGTGCCGAGAGCAGCGCAGTGCCGAGAGAAAGAATGAGTGCGTATTTGATGACGTTCAAGGACGAGTCTCCTACGTGTTTGACGTGCATCCGTTGTACGCGAAAAACGCAGACTTGCGCGCGTTTTCACCGCGTTTCTAATTCTCAGTTAACGCACAGAAATCTCACCGCTTTCCAATGAGAAATCATCGCGACGCGGCGCGACGCCGTCGAGCGACTCGTGCCGTCGAGACTTCGGCTAGCCGCCGACCCGTTTGTAGTAGAATTTTGTCCCGGTGAGACCGCCGCGCGGTTTGAGGGCAAAATCAGGGATCTCTCCGACGAGCGTGAACCCGAGCCGTTCGTAGAGACCCGAAGCTCCGCCGTCGGATGCGGTATCGAGCACGAGCAGCGTACGGTTACGTTCGAGCGCGAGACGTTCGGCTTCGCGCATGAGTGCCGACGCGACGCCGCGGCCGCGATAGCCGGCAGCGGTCATCATTTTCGCGATCTCCGCACGATGGGGCTGATTCTGCGGCATGTCGAGAAGCAGCGTCACGGTGCCGATGAGATCGTCGCGGTACGTGGCGCCGAGAATGATCCTCTCACCACGACCCGCCGACGCGAAGCAGCCGTCCCAAAAGCCCGTCGCGACGTCGTCATCGAGCGGATACATGAACGACACCGAACCGCCGAGCGCGACCGTTTCGACGAGCAACGCGCCGAGCGCGGCGCGCTCCTGCGCCGTTCCCGATAAAGGCCGAACTTCGATCGCGACATCGTCCCGCGCACTCATGCTGCGTACTTTCAATATCGGACTTGACGACCTGCATGCGCGTGGTCGTACATAGCCCAAGAGGACTAGATCGTTCTTCGGTCAAATTTAGGCCGAGTGCGAACGCGTTTATCTCTAGCGATCTTATCTTGTACGCTCGCGATCAGTGCCTGCGCGAATAACGTCGAGTCGTCCCCTCACTGCGATGCGATTTCCATATCGCCGATCGTATCGCTGTTATCGCCGCAAGGCGAGGGTAGCTCGCCGATCCCCGATTCGTTCACGACCATCGTCTACGGTGCGACCGGTTCCGGTCCGGTGCCCATCGCGCTCTCGACCGGCACCGCAACGCCCGCGCTCACGGCTCCGACGCTCGCTCCGGCTGCGCTCCCGTCACCGTTGCCGAGCCCGGCCGTCTCCGCTGATCCGTATGAAACTTCATACGCAGCGTCGTTGCCGCCGCTGAGCCCGAACACGTCGTACCACGTGTATGCGGAAGTGCGGCAGGGCGGCTGCTTCGGAAACTTTAGTCTGTATCGATCGATCGGTTCGTTCACGACCCAATGACCCTTCAGCGCGCGCTCGCGACGCGCCGGATGTTCGCGTCGGCCATGAGGCGCGGGATCGTTACGAAACGATAGCCGCGTGCGCGCAGCGAATCGACGATCTCGCGCGTCGCGGCGATCTCCTGCGAACGGTCGCAATCGCGCGGGTTCGGATGCCGCTCTTTCCAGCAGATACGGCCGCGATTGCCGTCGTGGAGGACGATGATGCTGCCGTCGGCGACCTTCGAAATCACGCGCTTCGCGATCGTGGC
>CAZZUZ010000034.1:0-12859 GCA_964657315.1 Vulcanimicrobiota bacterium | reverse complement strand
CGCACTCTTGGCGCACGTCGAGACGTCCTAGCGCCGCTAGCCGCCGACGAGCGTCTGAATCTTGTGGGAGATGTCGCCCACGAGATGATCGGCCGAATCGTTGTCGTGCCCTTCGACGTATACATTGACCGACGGATGCGTCGCGTCGGGTAAGACGAGGAACCAGTCGCCGTTGCTCGCGACGCGCACGCCGTCGATCATCTCCGTCACGTACGGAGCGTATTGATCGGCGATCGTTCGCATGACTTCGCCCTTTCGTTCCCACGGGCACGCGATCGAGCGATGGCGGAAGAACCAATGCGGCACGAGATCGTTGAGCTGATGCAACCGCACGCCTTCGGTCGCGAGCATTTCCATGATCTTTACGATCGCGTAGAGTGCGTCGAACGCGGGCTGGAATTCGGGAAAGATCGGCTCTTGCTTGAAGCCGCTGCCGTAAGCGAGCGTCGCGCGCTCGCGATCCGCCAGCGCCATCATCGAGCGGCGGTCGCTCTTGGTGCGCACGACCTTGCCGCCGACGGATTCGATGAGCCGTCCGATCGCGTCGGGGGTCGTGACCGGGATGGCGATGCTCGCGTCCGCCTTCGCCCGGCAGACCATCAGCGATACGAGCGCTAGCAAACGATTGCCGGCGATGACGCGGCCCATGTCGTCGACGAGGGCCATGGATTCGCCGTCGTGATCGACCAAGACGCCGAGATCGGCGCCGAGCGTGAGCGTCACCGTCCGCAACTGCTCGAGATAGCGCTCGCGATCGAGACGGAACGTCCGCGACTTCGTCTCGTCGTAGTACGCATCGAGCGCGACGATGTCGACGCCGAGGTTCGCGAGCACGCGCGGCAGCACGATCGACGCGTTGCCGTAGCCGTAGTCGATGACGACTTTGAATTTCGCTTTCGGCAGCGCTTTGGGCTTGAGCGCGGCGAGCATCTCGCTCACGTACAGCTCGAGCGTGCGCGCCGGGAACGACAGCACGCCGACTTCGTCCATGCCCGTGCGCCGGAAGTCTTCGCGGAAGAACAGGTTTTCGATCTTACGTTCGGTCGGCTTGTCGACATTGATGCCGTTCTCGTCGAGCACTTCGATGAGCACGGCATTGGCGTCTTCGGGATCGATGCGCGTATGAACGCCGCCCTGCGCGCCGACGCGAACCGCGTAACGTGCGAGCGGCAATGGAATCGAACGCAGATCTTCGACGTTGATGCCTACGGAGAGCAGGCCCGAGATGACGCAGCGGTTCATCACCCGCGCCGCGGGATGGGCGTCGCGGCTCGTCATGATCGTCTGACCCGGCTTGAGCGACGAGCCCAGCGCCTGACCGAGTCTGAGCGCGAACTCCGGCGTGATCTCGACGTTCGCAAGACCCGTGACGCCGACGGCACCGAAGAGCGAGCCCGGCCACTTGATGCCGTAGATCAGCGACATCGATACGATCGCGCCCGAACTCACGGACTTATCGGGCCAGAGTTTGAGATTGGGACGGACCACCGCTCCGGCCCCGAGGACGCAGCCCGTTCCGACCGTGACGCCTTCGGCGATCGAAACGTGATCCTTCATGATGTTTCTGTTTGCGATCGTGCTGCCTTTGATCGAACACGATTCTCCGAAATAGCCGTCGTCCCACGTCGTCGTGCGTTCGATGACGGCGTTGCGCGCGACGATCGTATCGTTGCCGATGACGGTTTCCGGGCCGACGCACGCGCCCGCCTCGACGATGACGTTACGTCCGAGAACGACCGGAGCGATCAGCTGCGCTTGCGAGTCGACGCGGCAGCCGTCGCCGATCCACACACCCGGCGTCGCTTGCGTGCCCGCGATCTCGCATTCGAGCTTGCCGTTGAGCGCGTCTTGGTTGGCCTGCTGATATTGCTGCAGGTTACCGATGTCGGTCCAGTAGTCGCTCGCGATGTAGCCCGAGATCAATTTGCCTTCGTGCAGCATCCGCGGAAAGATGTCGCGTGAGAAATCGTACGATTTGCCCGACTCCATATAGTCGAGCACCGAACGTTCGAGCACGTAGATGCCCGTGTTGATCGTGTCGGAGAACACCTCGCCCCAGGACGGCTTCTCGAGGAAACGCGTGATGTGACGGTTCTCGTCGGCGATGACGACGCCGAATTCCAACGGGTTGGTCACGCGCTGCAGCGTGATCGTCGCGACGGCGCCGCTGTCGGTGTGATCGGCGATGAGCGCGGTGAGGTCGAGATCGGTGAGCGCGTCGCCCGAGATAATCAAAAATGGCTCGTCGCCGATCATATCGGCGGCCAGACGAACGGCGCCCGCCGTGCCGAGCGGCGTGTCCTCGACGACATAGCGCATCTTGACGCCGAAAGCCGAGCCGTCGCCGAAATAACTCTCGATCTCGTCCGCGAGATAGTGGAGGGTCGCGATGATGTCCGTGATGCCGTGACGGCGCAGCAAATCGACGATGTGTTCCATCACCGGCTTGTTCGCGACCGGAGCCAAGGGCTTCGGCCGGCGCGACGTCAGCGGACGCAGCCGGGAGCCTTCACCTCCGGCCATCACGACGGCTTTCATCTTAAAGGGTTCCTCTCTCTCGCTGTGCTGTTCTGTGGCGCATCTCGGCCGCAAACGCGACGACGCGCTCGTCCGAAGCGATTTCCTCGATGTCGCGCGTGTTCTTGCGACGCCAGTTCGGATACTCTACGAAGGTTCCCGGGAGATTGATCTGATCGAATTCGCAGACCGCGTCGTCGAGTTGCACGAGGACCATGCGCGCGGGCGACTGCGCGAGATAGCCGTAGGCGGCTTTGACGAACTCGGCGTACGCGCCGGGCTCTTGCGAGCGTTCGTCGATCGCGCGATGCGTGGCGAAAAATGCGTCGTCGCCGAGTAGGCCCGAGGCGCGCAGCGCGTCGAGCAGGCGCGAAGCGTCGACGCGACGTTCGTTGCGAGCGGCTTCGGCGGCTTCCGGCGCCGCTTGCCCGATGCGCTCGCGCGCGTCGATGTCGCGGCCGAGCGCCCAGCCCGGCAGCGTCGGTACGTCGTGCGTCGTTGCCGTCGCGAGGGCGAGCGGCGGGTATGCGCCGGGCGCTTTGAACGCTCCGTCTTCCTCGCGTTCGAAGAGCAACACGCGGTACGAGAGGATAGCCTGGGATTCCATGCGTTCGCGGAACCCGTCGGGAACGTTGCCGAGGTCTTCGCCGACGATGACGCACGCGTTGCGAACGCTCTCGCGCGCCGCGATGCGCAACAGATCGTCGAACGGATAGGGATGGTACACGCCGTCCGCCGGACTCTTCCCGCGCGGAATGCGGAACAGGCGCATCAGCGCCATGACGTGATCGAGCCGCAACGCACCGGCATGCGCCATGTTCGTCGAGAGCAACTCCGCGAACGCGCGCCCGTCGTTCTTCATGAGTGCCGCCGGATCGGCCGGCGGCAAACCCCAGTCCTGACCGAGCGGGCCGAGCGGATCGGGCGGGGCGCCGACGGTCTCGCCCAAGACGTAGCCTTCGGGATCGGACCAGACGTCCGAACTATTGACGTCGACGCCGACGGCGAGATCGAGGTAGAGCCCGATCGTCATGCCGCTCGCTGCCGCACCGACCGCTTCGAGTTGCTCGTTTGCGAGAAATTGTAAGTATTTGAAGTATTCGATCCGGCGGCGGTTCTTGACGCCCCAGGCGATCACCGCGTCGCTGTCGTGGTCGCGGTATTCTTGCGGCCAGGTGAGCCAGCCGCGCGTGCGGCCGCCGTCGGTCGCGAACTGCTCGGTGAGCGCTTCATAGAGCGCGAACGTCTCCAGCCGCGTGCCGCCGGCTTCGACGTACGCGCGGAACGCCTTCGCGCGCGCGCCGCGCGATTCGCGCAGGACCGCGTAGCACTCGCCGAGTGCGGAATACTTGGCGCGTCCGACGCGCGCGTAGGCGACCCAAGGCTCGGCGCGCAAACCCGCGAGCATATCGGAAAACGCCGGCGATTCGATGCGTTCGCGAAGCGCGCGAGCGCGCGCGGTATCGGCGTCATACTCGGGCACGGCTTTTACGTCGATGTAGATCGGGTTGCGAAAGAAGCGTGTCGTCGGCGAGTACGGGCTCGCTGCTTCGGGCTCGACGTAATGCAGCGCGTGCAGCGGATTGGTTCCCACGACGCCCGCGCCTGCGGACTTTGCGAGTCCGACCACGCGGGTGAGATCGGTGAAATCGCCGATGCCCCAGTTGCGCGCCGATCGCAACGCGTAGAGATTGACGGCAAAACCCCACGTGCGGCCGTCGTCGAGTTCGGACGGCAGATAGGAACGCAACGGCGGTGCGATCACGCCGGCTTCGATCTCAAGAAAACGAGCGAGCGCGGGCTCAACGCGAACGTGTCGACGACCGGAAGCGGGTGCAGGACGTTCGCGCGTGGATCGCCCGCGGTATCGACGAAGATTTCCCAGCCGCGCTCGTGCGACGGCACGGTCACGTCGAATGCGGCGTCGTGCGCGTTCGCATAGAGCAGGCAGAGCCGCTCGCCGTCGCGTGGTTTTTCTTCGCCGAAGAGCATGCCGATCGCGCGGCGGCCGCCGTCGTGCCAGTCGGCCGCAGTCATTTCCGAACCGTCGAAACGGAGCCAGGTGATGTCTTTGCGCGATCCATCCCGGAGCATCGTTCCCGTAAAATACGATTCGCGTCGCAGCGCCGGCGTCGCTCGCCGAAGGGCTAGCAGCGCCGCGACGAAGTCGTGCAGGGCCGGATCTTCCGTCGAACTCCAATCGAGCCAGCTCAGCGGCGAATCTTGGCAGTAGGCGTTGTTGTTCCCGAGCGCCGACTTCTCCAGTTCGTCGCCGGCGAGGATCATCGGCACGCCCTGCGAGAGGATCACGGTCGCGATGAGATTGCGGCGTTGCCGCGCGCGCAGGGCGAGGATCGCCGCATCGTCCGTCGGGCCTTCGAAACCGCAGTTCCAGCTCGCGTTGTTGTCGTTGCCGTCACGGTTTTCTTCGCCGTTGGCTTCGTTGTGTTTATGGTTGTAGCTCACGAGATCCGCGAGCGTGAACCCGTCGTGCGCGGTCACGAAATTGACCGACGAGCGCATGCGCCGGCCGCCGTGGTCGAAGAGTTCGCTCGAGCCCGTGAGCCGGGACGCGAACTCCGGAACCTGGTGGTCCGTGCCTTGCCAGAAGCGGCGGACGCAGTCGCGATACTTGTCGTTCCACTCCGACCAGCCCGAGGGAAAGTTGCCGACCTGATAGCCGCCCATGCCGACGTCCCACGGCTCCGCGATCAGCTTTACGCGTGAGAGTACCGGATCCTGACGCACCGCTTTGAGGAAGCCGGAGTTCGGGTCGAAGCCGTGCGGCGTGCGTGCGAGCGTCGGCGCGAGGTCGAAGCGGAAGCCGTCGACGTGCATGACCTCGACCCAATAGCGCAACGAGTCCATGACCATCTGCAGCACGCGCGGATGTTCGAGATCGAGCGAATTTCCGCAACCGGTCGAATCGTCGTAGTAGCGTTTGTCGGCGGCGAGCCGGTAGTACGACGCGTTGTCGATGCCGCGGAACGAGAGCGTCGGGCCTTCGTGGTTGCCTTCGGCCGTGTGGTTGTAGACGACGTCGAGCAGCACTTCGATGCCGGCCGAATGGAACTGTTTGACCATCGTCTTGAAGTCGCTCGGCGATTCGCCGACCTGATACAGCGCGTGCGGCGCGAAAAAGCCGATCGTGTTGTAGCCCCAATAGTTGCGCAGCCGCTTCTCGACGAGCATGCGATCGTCGACGAACGCGTGCACGGGTAGCAGCTCCACGGCGGTTATGCCGAGCCGCTTGAAATAGTCGAGCACCGGCGGCGACGAAAGCCCGAGATACGTCCCGCGCAACTGCTGCGGCACGAGCGGATGCTGCATCGTAAAACCGCGGACGTGCATCTCGTAGATCACCGTATCGCGCCACGGAACGTCCGGCCGCGGATCCTCGCCCCAGGTGAACGCGGAATCGACGACGACCGACTTCGGCATGCCCGACGCGCTGTCGCGACGATCGAAAGAGAGGTCGCCGCGCGGGTTGAGGATGCGATAGCCGTACTGCGCGTCGCTCCAGCGGATATTGCCGAAGAGCTGTTTCGCGTACGGGTCGATGAGCAATTTGTGCGCGTTGAAGCGGTGACCGTGCGCGGGATCGTACGGCCCGTGAACGCGGTAGCCGTATCTAAGGCCCGGGCGTCCGTCGGCGAGGCGGCCGTGCCACACGCCGTCGCTCTGTTCGGGCAGCGTGAGGCGCTGGAGTTCGCGGCGACCGCGCTGATCGAAGATGCACAGTTCTACGCGCTCCGCATGCTGCGAGAAGAGCGCGAAGTTGACGCCCGTGCCGTCCCACGTCGCGCCGAGCGGATAGGGCGTGCCGGCCGACATCGCGAGCCCGGGAATGCCGAGCGAACTCATCAGGAGCGCACCGCGGGTTCCGCGGACGGGACGGCGTCGTACGACCACTCGAGGGGCGATTTGCCCGTACTCTCGTATTCGCCGAGCTGCTGGACGAGCTTCGCGACGAGCCCGGTCCAGCCGGTCTGATGCGACGCTCCGAGACCGGCACCCGTTTCGGCGTGAAAGTATTCGTTGAATAAAAGTAAGGTATTGAAGTTCGGGTCTTTCGTGAACTTCGCGACGTCGCCGTTGAAAGGGCGCTTGCCGTCGGGACCGGGACGGAATATATCCACCAGCCGGTGCGAGAGTTCGGTCGCGACTTCCCAGAGCGTGACCTGCTTGCCCGAACCCGTCGGGAATTCGACTTTGAAGTCGTCGCCGTAAAAGAAGTGAAAATTCTGCAGGGCTTCGATGAGCAGAAAGTTGAGCGGGAACCAGATCGGGCCGCGCCAGTTGGAATTGCCGCCGAAGAGGCCCGTCGTCGATTCGCCCGGCTCGTAATCGACGCGAAACTCGCGATCGTTCAAGTTGACGACGAGCGGATGGTCCTTGTGATATTTCGAAACCGCCCGCACGCCGTGATCGCTGAGAAATTCGGCCTCGTCGAGCATGAACGCGAGCATGCCCTTTAGGCGGTCGGCGTCGATCACCGCGAGCAGCGAACGCGACTCCACGCCGTCGGAGGCCATGCTCGCGACGTTGCGGCTCAGTTCCGGCCGGTTGGCAATAAACCACTGCATGCGGCGCCGGAAGTTGGGCAGCCGGTCGAGCACCGCGGGTTGCAGCGTCTCGACCGCGAGAAGCGGCAACAATCCGACGATCGAGCGTACGCGCATCGCGAACACGCGCCCGTCTTCGAGGACGAGTTTGTCGTAGTAGAATCCGTCGCGATCGTCCCAGAGGCCCAGGCCGTTTTCATCGCGTGCGTTCATCGCCGTCGCGATGTAGAGGAAGTGTTCGAAAAATTTCGAGGCGATGTCTTCGTACGACGGGAGGTGCTGCGCGAGCTCGAGCGCGATCGCCATCATATCGAGCGCGTAGACGCACATCCAGCTCGTCGCATCGGACTCCAGGAGATGGCCGCCGGTCGGAAGCGCGGCGCTGCGATCGAAGATACCGATGTTGTCCAGGCCGAGAAAGCCGCCCATGAAGACGTTGTCGCCGCCGGGATCCTCGCGGTTGACCCACCAAGTAAAATTCATCAGCAGCTTCTGGAAGACGCGTTCGAGGAAGAGATAGTCCGCGACGCCGTACATCTTGTGTTCGATCTGGAAAACGCGGTAGGCGGCCCACGCCTGTACGGGCGGGTTCACGTCGCTGAAGCCCCATTCGTACGCGGGAATCGCGCCGTCGGGATGCATGTACCATTCGCGCGTGAGCGCGATGAGCTGGCGTTTGGCAAAGCCCGGGTCGATCACCGAGAACGTGACCGCGTGAAAGGCGAGATCCCAGGAGGCGTACCACGGATACTCCCACGTATCGGGCATCGAGATCACGTCGTCGTTGTAGAGATGCTTCCATTGATGGTTACGGCCCTGGAGGCGTTCGGGCGGCGGCGGCGGCTGCAGCGGATCGCCGCGCAGCCAATCGCGCACGACGTAGAAATAGTATTGCTTCGACCAGAGCATGCCGGCGAAGGCCGCACGTTGGATGCGATGGTGTTCTTCGCTCGACGGATACGGATTGAGCGCCGCGTAGAAGCGGTCGGCTTCCCAGATGCGATCGTGAAAGATCGTATCGAAATTGCGATCGATCGGCCGGAATTCCGCATCGACGTCGGAGAGGCGCAGACGGAGCACTTTGGATTCGCCGGGCGCGAGATTCCAGCGAACGTGCAGTCCGAGCTTGGAACCCGTCAGCGCGGGATTCGTCGCGTTCTTTTCGCCGCCCGCGATCGCGCGATCGATAGCGTCCTTCACGTACGGCTGGGCGTTTTCGGCGCCGTAGATCGAGAAGTTCGTCTCGTTCTCGGTAAAGAGCGGTTCGTGCGCGTCGTCGGCGAGAAGACGAAAGATTCCGAGAGCCGGATGCGAAGCGATATATGCGTTCCCGATCTCCGGATCGACCGCGATCGTGCCGTGCGCGCCGCCGGGCATCCAGGACCACTCGTTGCGGAACCAGAGCTGCGGCACGACGTGCAGCGGCGCGGCCGCAGAACCTCGATTTGTCGCCGTGATGCGTACCGCGATCTCGCACGGTCCGTGCTTCGCGTACTCGACGACGATATCGAAATACGCGTCGTCGTCGAAGACGCCCGTATCGATCAGTTCGTATTCGCTCTCGAGCCGAGTCCGGCGTTCGTTCGTCGAGCGCAGATCGTCGTATGGAAACGCGCGCTGCGGATATTTGTAGAGCGCCTTCATGTAGGCGTGCGACGGCACGTTGTCGAGGTGGTAGTAGAGCTCCTTGACGTCCTCGCCGTGGTTGCCTTCGTGTCCGCTCAGTCCGAAGAAACGCTCTTTGAGGAACGCGTCGCTGCCGTTCCAGAACGCGGGCGCGAAGCACAGGTGCTGGTCGCGATCGCTGATCCCGAAGATGCCGTCTTCGCCCCAGCGGTATGCGCGCGAACGGGCGTGATCGAACGGAAAGTACGACCACGCGTCGCCGTTGGAACTGTAATCTTCGCGGACCGTTCCCCATTGGCGGTCGCTGAGATACGGGCCCCATCGCGACCATTGCGAACGCAGCTCTTCGGATTCGATTCGCGATCGTTCCGCATTCCAGTCCATGGCACGCGACGTTCGCAGGAATCGGTCGACCTCATCCTCGACTTGCGTACGCCATGAATGCGCTGTGTCTGAGCGGTCAAACCGCGATCGTTACGGGTTCGAGTTCGGGCATCGGTGCCGCGGTCGCGAAAATGATTGCCGCCGAAGGTGCGAACGTCGTGGTCAATTATCCCGGCGGTTCGAATGGCGATGCGAACGCCGTCGCGCAAGCGATTACGGCCGCGGGCGGCAGCGCGCGCGTCATCGCATGCGACGTCTCGAAAGAAGCGGAAGTGCAAAAAATGGTCGCCGAGACGGTTTCGGCGTTCGGCACGGTCGACATCATGATCGCAAACGCCGGCTGGCAAAAAGATGCCTGCTTCGAAGAGATGACGCTCGATCGCTGGCAAGCCGTCATCGACGTCAATCTCACGGGTGCGTTCTTATGCGCGCGCGAGGCGGTGCGCGAATTCTTGCGTCGCGGCATGGTGCCCGAGCGATCGAGGGCGCTGGGCAAGATCGTGTGCATGAGCTCGGTCCACGAAGTCATCCCGTGGGGCGGTCACGTGAACTATGCATCGAGTAAGGGCGGCATGATGCTCATGATGAAGAGCATCGCGCAGGAGATGGCGCCCCAAAAGATCCGCGTCAACGGCATCGGGCCGGGAGCGATCAAGACGCCGATCAACACGAAAGCCTGGGATACGCCCGAGGCGCTCGCGTCGCTGCTCAAACTCATCCCGTACGGACGCATCGGCGAGCCCGAAGACATCGGCAAAGCCGCGGTGTGGCTGTGCTCCGATGAATCCGATTACGTCACCGGGACGACGCTCTTCGTCGACGGCGGCATGACGCTCTATCCCGGATTCGCCACGGGCGGTTGAGCCCGCGAACGGCCTACATCGGCGGAATCGCGCCCCGCTCTCCGACAATGACTGCGCGCGCGGCACCGAGCGGCGGTGCGACGAAGACGTGCGCGCCGGTGACGAGCAGCGCTCTGCTCGCGGGCACCACGCGAACGATCGGCGCGCCCGGCGGAATCGCGACCGTTTTCGTCCCGCCCTTGTAGGCGAGCGATACGGTCTTGACCGGTCCGTTCTTCACGTGGGTGACCGTGGCGTTCGTCATCGACGACGCTTTCGGCGCGACGACGGTGCCGTTGGTCATGGCCGATCTCGCGTTGCCGCCGGCCGGCAGATCCCAAGGGTAATCGCCTTCGCCCGTTCCGGCCATCGCTTTGGGAAACACGACGACTTCGAGCGCGCGTGCGGCTCCCGGGCCGGGCACGTTTGCGGTGCCGATGAACGTTCCGTCCGAAATGTCGTCGACCGTCCCGGGGATGACGCCGCCGATGCGCGTCTTCGCCGTAAGCGTCACGACGACCGGACCCTTCGCCGTCGTTACCGTGATGCGATCGCCCGCCACGGCGGAGATGGTGCCGCGCACGTGTACGACGGGCGCGGGGTCGGCGGCGGCGATTGCCGTCGTGGCGGCGAGAACGGCGGCGGCGGTGAGCGCGGGAAGAGCTGCGCTGCGAACGAGCGTATGTGTCATCACGTGGGCTTAGAACGCGTCGAACGTCGCCCGGTTTCATCCCGTGAGGCACGCAGCACGATCGCGACCGAAGAAAGCACGAGCGCGCCGCCCGCGAACGTCGCGACGCCCGCGCTTTCGTGGAAGAGCAGCGCGGCGAAGATCGCCGCGACGATCGGCTCGCACAGTGTCGACAGGGCGACGACGCTCGGCGAGAAGTGCGCGAGCGAGGCGTTGAGCGCGGTGTGCCCCAGCATTTGCGAGACGAGCGCCATGGCGACGATGCCGCCCCAAGCGACCGCGTCGGTCACGGGCGGCGGCGCTTGATGCGCGAACGCCGCGGCGACGGTCAAGACGATCGCGGCCCAGCCGTAGGTCCGTACGACGAGCTGACGCGTCGGTACGCGCGCGCCGTCCGCGTCGATCGCGGCATCGCGCACGACGAGCAGGTACGCGCCGATCGCGATACCGCCCGCGAGCGCGAGCGCGTCGCCGAGCAGAGCGTGGCCCGGGACGGGCGGCGCCGCGCCGCCACGCTGGAGCGTCACGACCGCGACGCCCGCGAAACCCAGAACGAGCGCGGTCGAAAACGCCCTACTCGGCGGTCTGCGGCTGCGAATCGCATCGAACGTTTCGGTCCACAGCGGCGTCGCGGTGACGAGCAGCGTCGAAATCGCGACCGACGTATACGCGAGCGACGCGATCCAGAGTGCGAAGTGCAGCGCGAGCGCGGCGCCCGCGACGGCGAAAGCGATTTCGCGGCGTGCCGAGAGCGGCCTCGCGCTCCGCGCGAACGCGAAGAGCGCGACGGTCGCAATCGAAAGGCGCAGGGCGGAGACTGCGAGCGGTCCCGCGCCCGGGAGTGCGTAGCGAGCGAATATCGCCGCAGCTCCGATCGCGACCTGAGCTGCGGCGAGTGTGGCGACGCTACGGGTACCGGTGCTTATGCTAGCGCACGCGGGCGTTGCCGTTGAGGCACGTGACGTCGAATGCGACCACGGCGGTCGCCGTGTTGCCGCTAGGGTCGGTCACGACGATTTGCGTCGTCGAATAATCGGTATTACCCATCGGCTCGGTCGCGACGAACGTCACCGCGCCCTGCGGTGTGGGCGTGGCCGCCGATCGAGCGGCGGTCACCTGGCTCGCGTTCGCGCTCGTCGCGGTGGGTACGGAGGTCGCGGTCGCGGTCGCGGTCGCCGTCGGACTCGGGAAAGCGGATGTGGACGGTTCGGGTAAAGCCGCGGCCATGGACGCCGGCGTCGGCGGCACGGTTACTTGCGACGACGCGCAACCGTCGAACGCAGCGGCAAGCGCGCGCGGTGAAGATACGCGCTTGAGGTGCGACCGGCACACGAGCCTCCATGAATGGTGAAGTTTCGCCACTACGGGCGGCGCAAACGACTTTGCAGGCAAACGAGCCCGTACCTTCGTTCGTATTGACAGCGCCGCACCGGGCGGCTATCGTCATCGGTATCCTCGCGGGTGCCCGCATCGACGGGCTGAGAGGGCGATGTTGTCGCCGACCGCCGAACCTGATCCGGTTAGCACCGGCGTAGGGAGAGCGGTCGCGACGGAAGCGGAGTATCCAACCATGTCCGTCACGGCACACGAAGCCGCTCGCAAGGGTAGCGCGCGCAAAGAGTATGCGGTCGGCAGCGATCCGACGATCCGGGTTCCCTATCGCGAGATCACGCTGACCAACGGCGAGACGCACGCGGTCTACGACACGAGCGGTCCGCACGGCGATCCCGATTTCGCGGTCGATTTGCGTGCGGGTTTGCCGGCGTTGCGCGCGCCGTGGATCGAACGTCGCGACGACACGGTCGAACTCGCGAAAGCGTCGTCCATCTACCGCTTGGGGCGCGAAGCGATGCCCGAACTCGACGGCGTGCGTTTCGCGGCGCGGCGCAAACCGCGCGTCGCGAAGACCGGTGCCAACGTCACGCAGATGCACTACGCGCGCCGCGGCGAGATCACGCCGGAGATGGAATTCGTCGCGATCCGCGAGAACGTGAAGCCTGAATTCGTCCGCGATGAGATCGCGCGCGGCCGCGCGGTCCTCACGGCAAATATCAACCATCCCGAACTCGAGCCGCAGATCATCGGCCGCAACTTCCTCGTGAAGATCAACGCGAACATCGGCAACTCGGCCGTCGCGTCGACGATCGAAGAAGAAGTCGAGAAGATGACGTGGGCGACCAAGTGGGGCGCCGACACCGTCATGGATCTCTCGACGGGCAAGAACATCCACGAAA
>CAZZUZ010000033.1:0-13477 GCA_964657315.1 Vulcanimicrobiota bacterium | reverse complement strand
CGGAAACGGCATGGATGCTCGGGATATACGCGACGTAACCGCCGAGCGCTTCGACGAGCACGCGAACCGGCACGAGGACGTCGCCGTCGACGATTTCGGGCGGCACGCGTAGCGGCGTCGTCGTGCCGTTGATGACGACGGCGGGTACGCCGACGGTGAGTTGGACTTTGACGCTCGGGGCCGCGACCGTCGCCGTCTTGCTCAACGTGTCGTAGCTCACGGTGGCGCCCATCTGTTCGAAGAGCGAACGCAGCGGCACGAGGATCTCGCGGCCTTTGACGAGCGCGGCGAGAAGCCGGCCGGACGTTACCTTATCGGGCTTCGCATACACGTGCCGGTCGTTGAAGAGCAGCGGCACCTTGCCGGAGGGCGGCGTGCCGAAATCGGCCGCGGATTGCGCCTGCGCGCCCGTTCGCGAGAGCACGGCAAACGCGAGCGCGAACGCCGCGGCGTAGAGAACCTTCAAGCCAACCTCCGGAGCGACACGTGAAGATACGGTCTGTTGCTGCATAAATACGGATCGTAGCAGCGGGGACACCTGCTAAAAGCCCGTCACCTAAAGGTTCGCAGCGGCACGACGATAATCCGGGCAGACCATGCTCACGCGAAAACAGTTCACGTCCGGCCTCATCGCCGCGGCCGCGGCACCTTTGGCTGCGCCGTTTGCGGTCGCGGCGCGAACCGCACGCAAGCCGCAGCGGCTCACGATCACGGGCAGCGGCCGCGCGATCGTCGTCTCCGAAGGCCGCAGCGACGTTCGCTACGTGAATCTCGCGACCGGGCGCGTCGAACGCGCGGTCACCGTCGGTGCGTCGCCGTCGCGCATCGTCTACGATGCGACCGCCAATCGCGCGTACGTTTCGAACTTCGGCGCGGCTTCGGTATCGATCATCGACGTACCGTATGCCGACGTCATCGGCGCGCTCGCGACGGGGGCCGGTCCGGCAGCGATGGCGCTCGACCCCACGCGCAAACGTCTCTTCGTGTGCAACGTCCTCGACGGCACGATCTCGTCGATCGATCTCACGACCAATGCCGCGCTCGGCTCGGCGATCGTCGGCAAACATCCCAACGCCATCATCGTCGATGCGGACGGCACGCACGCCTACGTCGTCAACAGCGGCGACAGAACGCTGTCGGCCATCTCGATCGCATCCAACGGCAAGCTCGCGGCGACGCCGGTCGTTCTCGATCAGCCGGCGGACGGCATCTTCCTCTCGCCGGTCAACGGCCAGACGTATCTGACGGTCGAAGGCGCCGGGGCGATCTTCGTCTTCGATCGCGGCGCGCGCCGCGTCACCGGAAAGATCGAAGGGCTCGGCGGCCCCAAAGCCATGGTCTTCGACGCGGGCGGGACGCGCGCGTACGTGACCGAAGCGACGATGAACGACGTTGCGGTCGTCGATCTCCAGGGCCGCGCCATCGTTTCGCGCATCGCCGTCGGCACGGCGCCGTACGCGATCGTGTCCGATTTCGCCCAGCAGCGTCTCTACACGGTCAACTACACGGGCAGCAGCCTCAGCGTCGTCGATATCGGCCGCGCACGCGCCCGGCAATTCGAAGGCTTCGACAAACCCCGCGATATCGCGTTCGTGCGCTAGTGCGTTTACTTCGGTACTTGACCGACGAGCCGGAAGCCCGGCACCGCGAGATAGAGTTTGCCCTTGCGGGTGGGCCGCGCCTCGAGCGTCGAGCGGAAGTACTGCGTCACGAGCATCTTCTGACCGCCGCTGTTCGCCGTCGGCGCGAAGACGTGAACGGTCGCGAAGAATTCGTAGCGCCCGGGCAGAAAGCCGCGGCACAGAAACTGACCGGTGTGGATGACGGGAGCGATCTTTGCTATCCGCGACATCGACGCGAAGGCACGCGCCTGCTCGAGTTTCCTCGGCAAAAATTGCGGGTCGTCCGTTTCGTCCTGAGTGTATTTCGGGATCGTGCCGTTGACGTTGTTCTCGACCTGCGCGAGATACGCGAGCGTGATGTCGGAACTCTGATAGATCTCGACTTGCGACGGCATCGTGTCGACGAAACCGGCCGCCGGAACGCTGCCGTAAAAGACGTACGGCGCGGTCGCGTCACCCACGCAGCTCTCCGCCGCCGTCTTATCCGCCGCGGGCATTGCGTTCGCTTCGGCGCCTGCGGCATGCGCGAGCGAGCCGAACGTCACGGCGATGACGAAGGCCGCGGACCCGTGGACGAAACGCTTACTTCTCAAACGAATGCGAGATGGTTTTGAGGTCGTCCGGCGTCATCGTGAAGGTCGACTCCGTACGATCTCTTACGATGATCGGGAATTTACTCACCAGGATATAATCGTCGCTCGGTTGCCGTCCGCCGAACGTTTTCGACGGCGTGATGCCGTCCTGCAGCCCGGTCGGCGTTTGATATTCGACGACGTCTCCGTCGCCTCCCGAACTGATCGGGCCGCCGTACCGGGTCACCATCGTCTCGACGAAATAGTGTCCGGGAGGCACCTGCCGAAACGCGAAGTTACCGGCGTCGTCACATCCGGCCGTGCGCACGGCGATCGACCGGTCGTCCCCGAGCACGTCCAGCCATTGCGGAAACGTGATGCCCGCGAGATACCGCGGCGACGGAACGATCCGTTTTCGATCGACGAGCACGGCCCACTTGACGATCACCCAGCGCGTAAAGAGCGTATCGGGATAGAGATACACATCGTCGGCGTGATTGCAGACCATGCGCTCTCCGTCGTTGAGCGTAAAGGAAACGCGGCCCGCTATGGTCGTGTTTCCGAGCACGGTAGTGAGATAGGGACGGTAATCGAAAGATCCCAGGGCGGGCGCCGCCCCGGGATCGGGAAGCCGCTCGAAATTCTGCGCCTCGAAGCGCGTATCCGTCGATTTGGCAAGCGCGGGGATGCCCGCGCAAGAAATAGCCAAAACCAGAGCACAGATCGTTCGAATCGTCCGATGCATGATCATACCTTATCCGGATTTCCGATCCGAACTTGTACGGCGGTCGGTTGACCGACGTCTCTGGGCACCGCCTGGGCGAGTGCGCTCAAGCCGAACCCTTCGCTCAGCGCGGCAGCGGTTTCGCGTTCTTCCGCCCGACGTTCGAAGACGTTGCGTACGTCGGAAGCGTTGGGATTCGCGGCCAATGCTTGAAGCGCTTCCGCACGAACGTCGCGCGCGTCCGTATTCTGCGCTGCTTGACGCAACTCGGCGCCCGACATCGTCTTGAGCTGTTGCGGCGTATAGTCGTTGAGCGATTTTCCGCCATTGCCCCGCTCGCCGAAGGCCGAACTTCCCGGGTCGAGATTCTGGCCTTGCGCTCCGGTGAAGCCGGGCGGTGCCTGTGCCGCAACCGACGGCGGAGCCGCAGCTGCCGGCCGTGACTGCGAGGCCGACATTCGCATGGGGTCCGCAGTCGCACCGTTGTTTTGTGCGAGAACGACTCTCGAGCCGTCGGCACTCGCCGCTATACCGCTCGGAGCACCGCTCGAGCCGGCGCTCATGCGCATCGGGTCGGCCGTCGCGCCGGAGTTCTGCATGGCGGCGACGTTCGGAGCACCGTTCCCGGGCGTAGCCGTCGCCGGCGCATTCATGCGCATCGGGTCTGCAGTCGCGCCGTTGTTCGTTGCGCCCGCCGCCGCGGGTGCGGCGAAGAAATTCTCGCTCGCCGTATTGGCGGGCGACATCTGCCCCGCGGGCTGGGCAGCGGGTGCCGCTGCAGACGGCGCCGAGGCGCCGTGACCTCCGCCGATTTGTCCCGCGGAAGTGCGGTCGGCCGCGGCCAGCTCGCGCTGATGCGCGACGCTCGAAAATTGCGCCATCATCTGCTGCGTCGCGGAGACCGCACTCATCGTCTGCTGCAGGGCGGACGAACCCGACGCCGTCGATTGACCGGTGAGGAACGACGCGGCGAAGCCCGGGATCATCGTGACGAGCGCGGCGCCGATGACGACGCTGAGCGCGCCGTACGCCGCCGTAGCGAGTGCGATCGGATAGAGCGCACCCGTGAGGTCGGGCGTCGAGGCCGCGAGAGCGAGCGTCGCTGCCGAGGAGAGGAGAACGTTCTGCAAGAGCGGGGCCTCCATGCCGAGCACTAAATACAGAACGAACAACTTGACGCCGACGTTGATCATGTAGCTGAAATAGCCCTGAGAAAACGGCATCGTGAAGCGCGAACCCGCAAAGCCGATGAACAGCGTTCCCGCGCCCATGACGAGATACGTTTCGATCGTGATCAGGGCGAACTGCAGGTAGATCGCGGCAATCGCCATCGCGACCATCAGCGCCAGCGCGTTGACCACGAGTTCGAAGAAATCGTGCGTATGCGACGCGGCCTCCGACGGCTGCCGGAAGCAGAAGCCGTTCCCGAGCGCGCTAACACAGTTTCCGGGGGGCACCGTCGGTTCGATCGCGATCGCCTTGGCGGCATCCGCGTCCTTCGCGATCACGCCCGCATCGAAGTAAGCCGTGGCGGCCGTCAGCCCCTCGGCCGCAAGCAGCGTCGGGTCGTCGTTGCCGCCGAGCTGATGCCCGAAGTGCGAGAACGTCTGGACGACCTTACCGGGCAGACCGGCAACGCCGGCGTTGGCGATGAACCAGAAGAACACGCTCCCGATCAAGATCTTGAGGCCGACGCTGCCGAGAAACTCACCGACGTTTTCGCGGAAGAGCAGCGTCGAGATCGTCAGCGCGATCAATTCGAATACGATGAGCAGCAGGTAGATCTGCTTGCCCCACTGCTGCGCCTGACCCAGCCAATTGTTGCTGCTATACATGCTCGCGATCTGTCCCGCGGGGTCGAAACCGCCGAACTGCGCGCTCGCTCCGTGAGGAAAGGCGAGGGTCAGCAGGATGACGCCGAAGAGCACCACCGTTAAAAACGATGCGCCCTTGCGACCAAAGCATTTACGCGTCATGGGCCCGACGAACACGAGAGCCTTCCAAATCGACGTCTATGTACATATAGCAACGGGAATGCCACTGCTACCGTACGTTATCGGTCTCAGTGCCCGAAATGCGCGAATTCGGACCGATTCTTAACGAAAAGCTGCCACGGTCATACGATGAGAATCGAACTTGCTAATGAAGCGAGCGAAACGCCGAGGCGGTCACGATGTAGTGGTATCCGGGTTTCGCTCTAGGCACGACCGCTTCGGAGAGATACGCGCGCCGGTTGAACGGCTTCGAGGCGTCTCCCGGCGAGCCGTCGCCGTGAACGATCGTCTGAACGATCAACGCGTAGCGTCCGGGTGCCAAACCCTTGCACGTAAAGCTGCCGTCGGCGTTGACGAGCGCGACGCGTAGCGACTTCATGAGCGCCCGGTACTTGTACAGGTCCGCTTCCATCTGCGCCATGCGTTCCGTAGCGTCGTGAGCGGACAACTGCTGACTAGCGGGTGGCACGTCGTCCCCGCCGAGAATGCGCAGATAGGCGTCCAACTCGTCGCCCGCCGCGAAGACGTTGACGAGAATGTGCGATTTGTCTTCTCGCGCGGCCGAAAATCGGCCCACGATCGAAGCCGAGCCGTTGACGGCCGGACCGCACTCCGCACCGGGATTGCCGGCGTGCGGTTTTACCTTGCCGATGAGCTTGCCGAGCGCGTCGCGATCGGCCTGGCTCTGCGATAGAGCGGGTGAAGCGGTACCGCAAAGCGCGGCTGCGACCGTGAGCGCACAGATCTTTGCGAGCCGCATCTCAGAGATCGTAATGTCCGTAGGTCAGCACGATCGTATCGGTAATGGGCGCGGCGACGTTTTTGACGATGTTGTACTGCGCGGAAATCATCAGATACGCATCGGTCGTCACGTCGATCGTACTATGGGGATCGAACTCTTCTTTCTCTTGCTCCACGGGCATGCCGAGCACGGGATTGTACGTAGCTTCGACCGTGACGCGATTGCCCGGCGTACCGCCCTGATCGATGTGTCCGATTTCTCCGATCGCGATGTAATTGCCGAGTGGAACGTTGTGGAACGCGACCCAGCCATTGACGCAGCTAGCGCTACGGACGGCACCCGACTTGTTGAAAGCTTGAAGATATGCCGGAGCGACGACCGCGAAGCCCGTGTCGCCCGGGACGGCGCGGCCCATCTTGACGACATGGCCTACCGTATCGAGCGCGAAACGATGGAGCAGCCATCGCGTGTACGGTGTGGCCGGATAGAGCAACGCGTAATCGTGCTGCGGCGTGCACTCCTGAAAGTTGCCGTTCGTAAAACGGAGCGCCCAATTGAAGGCGAGTGTGTTGCTGCCTTTCTGCATGTACGGCGTGTAGTCGGCGGGGTTGGGCACGGGCGGCGGCCCGATATTCGGGTTTGCCGTTTCCGCGTTGGCGATCTGCACATTCGGGTTTTGAGACGGCATCGCGCCCATGACCGAAAACGCGAGCAGCGCGACGAGGGCGCGTGCCTTCATCGCGATCATAACCGGTCCGGATTGCTCAGGCGAATCTGAGCTGCCGAAGGCGGAGCGCTGTCGCGGGGTACGGCGTTCGCGAGGCCTTGCAAGCCCATCTGCATCTGCCCGTCGTGCATCAATTGCTGACCCGCAAGTTTTTCGGCTACGACTTCGTTCGCGATCTCGTGCAGATTCGAATCGCTATTGATGGTTCGCCACGACGCTTCGGAGATCTGATCGGGCGGCGTATTGCGGAACCGCTCGGCGAATTCGGCCCGTCCCATCGGGGAAGACCCCATCGAAGAGATCGCTGCAGGATCGTTCGGGAGACGCCGTCCGGCGTCGCCGCCCCCACCCTGGGCGAATCCGTTCGTTTGGGCGCCGGTCGTGTAGGTTCGAGATTGCGGATTGTACATCGGCGTCGACGGAAGCGAACCGCCCGAGCCTTCGACCCCGACTCCGTAACCGGCGTTTCCGTTGCCGCCGCCGGACGCCGCCGCGTCTTTCTGCATGACTTCTTTCCAGCTGCCGTTTTGCGTGAGATTTCCGACGCCGCCGCTCGTGCCGCCGCTCGATCCGTTCGCCGCGACGTTGTTCGCCGTGGTCTCGGCTGCGGCGGAGGTACTCCCGGTCTTACCGGCCGTGTCGACGAAGACGTTGGAACTCGAGGCCGCCGCGCCGACGCTGCCGTTTTGGCCGGCAACCGACGAAGCACCGTGATTGAGGTGCCGCTCCGCGAGCGCGTTCTCGGCGCGGCCCATGCCGCCCTGACCCATACCGCGAAAACCGTTCATCATCATCTGCATGCCGGCCGTCGAACTCGCGATCTGGCCGAGGAACGCATTTCCCGAAGCACCGGACTGACCGCTCAGAAACGCGGCTGCGAACTGCGGAATACCGTAGATCAGCGCCGCCGCCGTCAACGTCTGCAAGGCGGCGAACGCGGCGACGCCGAGGAGCGCGAGCGACCCGAAGCCGTACGGAATGGCCGCCGCGCTCAGCAGCGAACCCGCCGCACCGGCGAAGAGGCCGGGCAAGAGATTATTGACGATTCCCATGACCATGTACATGCAGAAGAGCTTCGTGCCCACGCTGATCATGTAGTTGAAATAGCCCTGCGAGAAGGGCATCGTAAATCGAGAGCCGGCGAAGCCTATATAGAACACCCCCGCAAAGATCACGATGTACGATTCGATCGTGATGAGGATGTAGGTCAGGAACATGCCCGCGAACGCCAGCGCGGTGATGAGCCCGAGCGCGTCGCAGATGAGCGTGAACGTGTCGTGGCCGTGCAGAAACGCAATCGAAGTGCCGAGCAGACATTCGAACGCATCGCACACGTCGCCGGACACTTGCGCTTCCTGTTCGTCCGCAAAATTCGCGGCATCGCCGGCGGCGAAGTAGATCGCCGCATCGACTTCGCCGAGCGCGAAGAGCGTGGTCGGCGTCGAACTGCTCGAACCGCCCGCCTGTTGACCCGCCTGTGCGAAGCCGTTGATCACGGTCGGGAAAAACGTGTTGGCCGAAACCACGAAGTACATGAACACGCTGCCGACGAGCACCTTGAGCGCGATACCGCCCAAGAATTCGCCGAGATTGTCCCGGAAGAGCAGCGCCCCGATCGTCAGCGCGACGAGATCGAAAATCATCAGCGCGATGTAGAGCTTCCACGCCCACGCCTGCGACGTCGCGAGGAAGTTGTTCATCTGCTGCTGCGCGACTTGCGTCGGATCGAACACGACCTGCGCCGAGGCGACGTGGGGCAACGCGAAACAGAGCGTCGCGATGAAGACGAACGCTTCGAGCGCGAGCAGCGCCCGGCGTTTCAATGCCGTCGATACGGTCATCGCAGCGAGACCACGTTGCCGTAAGACGGTGTCAGTGCGGCCGCACGCGCTTCATAGATCGCGAGCCACTTCTCGGCGAGCGCCTCGTGGCCGCAGGCGCGCAGCCATTCGGCCGGCCACGTCTGACGATTGGTCGTGATGATGTCGAGCGCGCGAGCGACGAGTTTCTCGTCGTTGGCGAGCCAGAAGGCGGCGGCCTCACGCTGGCCGCGCATGTAGAGCCATTCCACGGGCCAATCGTCGCCGAAGACGTTGACGAGCCCGCGGATCGTGTTGAGGTCTTCCTTACCGCTCGCGCCGACGAAGGCGAGCGCGACCTGACCGAGGCCGAGATCGAAGAGCCGCTGGCCGTTGGGACTCGTGTAGTAATACTGCCGTTTCGGAATGGCGTAGGAGAGAATTTCGATCTGACGGTCGGAGAGGCCGATCGTCTGATACGCGAGCGTCGAGTTCTGGCTGCGCGCCTCGGGGTTCGGCAAGTAAATCTTGGTCAGACACGACTCCATGATCGCCGCCGTGATGGGTTTGGCGAGTACGTCGCTGACGCTCTGCGTCGCGAAGACGACGGCGGCATTCTTCTTACGCAGCGTCTTGAGCCAGTCGCGGATCTTCTCGGCGAAGAGCGAGTTGTCGATGAACGTCCAGGCTTCGTCGAGGACGAGCAGCGTCGGACGTCCGTCGAGCCGTTGCTCGATGCGGTGAAAGAGATAGAGCAGCACGGGCACGACGTTGCGCGCGCTGTTCTGGCCCGACTCCATGAGGTGCTCGAGTTCGAACACTTGGAACATGTCCTCGCCGAGCGAATCGCTCTGCGAATCGAGCAGCGTTCCGAGCGGGCCGTCGAGGGTGTAACGGTCGAGGGCCGCGCGCAGTGCCGGCTCTTGCAGCGGTCCGTGCAGCAGGTCGGTCATCGTGCGGCTCTCGCTCTCGGCGAGCAGCGTCAGCGCGTGGTAGATCGCGCGGCGATGACCGGGCGTCAGCGTGATGCCCTGGAGTGCGACGAGCGACTCGATCCACTCCGCCGCCCACGCACGTTCGGCGGGTTCGTCGATACGCGCGAGCGGGCAGAAGTTCGGACTGCCGTACTCGCCCATGATGTCGTAGTGCTCGCCGCCCGAGGCTTTCACCATCGGGTATGCGGAGTAGCCTTTATCGAAGAAAAAGACCTGAGCGTTCGGATACCGGAACTGCGATGCGGCGATGAGTCCGAGCAGCGTCGATTTACCCGCACCGGTCGGACCGAGAATCAGCGTGTGGCCGACGTCGCCGACGTGCAGGTTCAATCGAAACGGCGTCGCGCCGTTGGTGGCCGCGTACGCGAGCGGCGGGCTCACGGGCGGATAGAACGGGCACGGGTTGTATTCGCTGCCCGACCAGATCGTCGTCAGCGGCAAGAAATCCGCGAGGCTGCGCGTGTGGATGAGGGGCTTGCGGATATTGGCGTAGCCGTTGCCGGGATGCGTGCCGATGAACGCCTCGACGGCGTTGACGTCTTCGATCCGCGCGTTGAAGCCGAGGTTGAAGAGCAGCTTGAGGATCTCTCGCGCACGCTCGTCGACGACGCTCGTGCTGTTGTCGGAGACGACGATGACGCTCGTATAGAATCCGTAGGCGACGGCGTCGGCGGAGAGTTCGTCTGCGGCCTCCTGCGCGTCGTTTGCCATGTTGACGGCATCGTTGTTGACGCTGGAAGCTTGACCCGTGCCGGCTTGTTCGGCGAGATAGCCCTTCATGGACTTGCGGCCGAGGAACCACTTCTTGCGCCGGCTCTCGATCTGCTTGTGCGCGACCTGCGCGTCCATGAAGATGAAGCGGTTCGACCAGCGGTACGGCATGGCCAGGCGATTGAGACCTTCGAGAATGCCGGGATAGCTCTCGTTCGGAAAACCCGTGATGCCGATCATGCGCAGCTGCTTGTCGCCGACGCGCGGCCGCAGACCGCCGTAGAAGTCGACCGAGCCGAGCAACGCATCGAGGTACATCGCCACGCGCGGCAACCGGATCTTGTGATCTTCCGCCGTGATGCAGAGATTGAGGTGCTCGAGCAGCTCGTCGTAGGTGACTTCGTTCCCGAGCGAGTCCGCTTCGCGGCGCGAACGCAGACGATGGAAGCGCAAATTGAACGAGAGGTTGTCTTCGATCTCTTGGAGCGTCGCTTTGAACGTGCGCATCGCACGCATCGACGCCGTCTCGACCGTCTTCTCACCCTCGATGAGGAAGTCCGCAAACTTGTCGTCGCGATCGGCCGGCGGCAGATACGTCACGCACATGACGAACTGCGTCTCGTAGTGTGCGCCTTCGGCTTCGTACTGGCGGCGGCGTTCTTCGTCGATGAGCCGCGTCGTGCGATCGGGGAAACTCTGCGCGGTCATGTAGGTGCGCGAGGGCCGGCGGATGGCATCGATGTGCATCATCCAGCCGCTTCCGCGGCGCTTGAGCGCCGCGTTCACACGAGCCGAGAGCGCGTCGAGTTCGTAGGCGCTCGCGGAGTCAAGATCGTTGCCCCGGTACGACCAGCCAGCCAAGAACGACCCGTCCTTGTTGAGGACGATGCCGTCTTCGACGACCGCGGCGTACACGAGCAGATCCGCATAGCCTTTGAGCTTGGTGCGGAACTCGCGAAGGACACCCGGCCCCTGTCCTTTGAGTGCAAAGAACAGGAGCACGCAGATGATGAGGGCACCGATGACGAGGGAGATCACGGCGTAATCCTACTGGTGTTTTTTCGGCTCCGGTTCGAACGCCGAAATGTGCGGTAGAGCGGGGTAGTAGATTTTCTTGTTGACGTGCCGGACGTAGACACGCGACATGTCCGGGTCGTACTTCGCCATGCGCTGCAGTATGACCAGGACGATGAGCCAGAACGCGATGCCGACCGCGGCGAGCACGAGATCACCCAGAGTGAACGCCAAAATCGCCGCGATCATTCCGCTCATGATCACGAGTTGGCGTTCACCCCCGAGAAGCAATTGCGGACGCAGGAGCGATTGATGCACCCGCGTCCGAATTGGATTCGCCATCGGCTAGAACAGAGAGCCGCCGACGAAGTTGGAGACGAAGGAGCCCGCACCGACGAGGAACGCGACCGCGATGACGATCATCAGCAGGCGCTTCGCGAACTGGCCGAGATCTTCACCGAAGATCAGCGCGATGCCGGCGATGAAGATGGCGATGATCGAAATGATCTTCGCGGTGTTGCCGGTCAGTGCGGTTGCGAGCGAACTGAGGGCACCTTCCCACGGGAGGGTCGTCGCGCCGCCGCCGTTGGTAACGCCGCCGTTACCGGCGGTCGTAGCGAGTGCGGCCGACACGGCGACCGCGATGAGGGCCGGGGTGAGGACGGGTACGAGTGCCAGGGAGCGGTTCGAGAGCTTCATTTTCGAGATACCTTCCTTGATGCGCGCTTGTGTGCAGTGTTAAGAGGGGATCAATTCCGTCTGGTAGCGGCCATTCTCGAAGCCTCGCACGCGAAGCAGTTGAGTGACCTTACGGCTCGACGTGGTTCGCGTGATGAAGGCGATCAGGTCTACCGCTTCCGCAATGAGGGCCGGTTGGGGCTGGATGTTCTTGGATTCCGCGATCAGTTGCTCGATTCGGAGCAGGCCTGCTTCCGCACTATTCGCGTGAACGGTGCAAAGCCCGCCCGGATGTCCGGTATTCCAAGCTTTTAGGAGTGCGAGCGCCGCGTGGTCCCGGACTTCGCCGACGACGATGCGATCGGGGCGTAGACGCATGGTCACTTTGAGGCACTGCGTCATATCCACGTAATCACTGGTCCGCAGGGAAACCGTATTGGGTGCCGAGCACTGGAGTTCGACCGTGTCTTCGATGATGACGATCCGTTGCGACGTACCCGCGGCGCGGCCGATCTCCGCGAGAATGGCGTTTGCGAGCGTCGTCTTTCCGGATCCGGTCGAACCCACGATGAGGATGTTTTCGCGTCCCGCGACGCCCTCGATGATGGCGTCACGGTGGGCGGCCTCGAGAATCCCCGAGGAGACGTAATCCTCGAGCGTGTAGATGAGCGACGCGCGTTTACGGATCGCGAACGACGGGCTCTGAACCACCGGCCGCATCACACCTTGGACGCGGCTGCCGTCCAGCGGCAATTCGCCCTGCAGAATCGGGTGCTCGACGTCGAGGGTGATGTCGAGCATCGCGGCGATCGTTCCGAGCATGTTCTCGGCTTTGGCCGCGGCGATGCGAGTGCCGGTGTCGCGCAGGCCTTCGCCGAGCACGTCGACCCAGAGGATGCCGTCGGGATTGAGCATGATCTCGACGATCTTGGGATCGGCCAGCGCCTGCATGATCGTCGGACCGAGTTCGCGGATCAGCTTCTCGCGAACGAGTTGCCGCTTCTGTTCGGCGAGCGTCAGCGGCGGATCGTCGTATTTCACGAGGCGACTCCGGCGGGTTCGGACGTCGAAGCGGACGGCGGAGGAACGTTCGCGGGCGCGCGATAGCTCGCCGCCGGCGCGATCTCCGCACGCTTCTTGAAGGTCGGGTCTTCGTAGTATTTGATCTTACTGCCGTAGATCGGTGCGTTGCCGGCCACGAAGATGAGCATATCATCCGTCGGTAACCGGCGAGCTTCATCGGGCGTGAGCAGCGGACGTTCCGTTTCCTGAACGTTCTGCATCACGTGCATACGCACGCCGACCCGGCCGCCGGAAAAGCTCTTGGTCTCGTTGCGGATGGTGGTCGTGCCCGCGAGCTTCGAGAGCAGTTCCATGGTCTCGATGCGGTTGGGCGCGAAGGCGACCTGCACGTGGCAATTGGCCATGATCGTCTCGTCGCGGCCGGACGACCCGCCGTATGCGGCGGCCAGCTGCGCCACGTCCTGCGTGATCAGATACGCCTTGAGGCCGTAGCCGGCCATGAATGCGAGCGACTGCTGGAGGATGTCGAGTTTACCGAGCGAGGGCAACTCGTCGATCATCAGCAGCAGCCGGTGTTTGTAGCCCGCTACCGAGCGGCCCTTATCGAACGCCATTTCGGCCGTGAGCACGCGCAGAATCTGATTCATCACGAGGCGCGTCAACGGACGCAAACGATCCATATCGGACGGCGGCACGATCAGGTAGAGGCTCGCCGGCGCGTCGCCGTTCATAAGGCTGTCGATCGAGAAATCGCTCGACGACGTGTTGCGGGCGACGATCGGATCGCGAAACAGCGTGAGGAAGCGGATCGCCGTCGACATGACGCTCGTCGCTTCTTTCGGATCTTTGTTGAGCATATCGCGCGCGGCCATCGCG
>CAZZUZ010000032.1:0-13481 GCA_964657315.1 Vulcanimicrobiota bacterium | reverse complement strand
ATCGCGGTGGCCGACGGCTACGCGCGCGACGCGCACGCGGTCGCGGCACTCATCGGCGTCGGCGCGAACGTCGTGACGCCGTGGCTCGGCTTGCGTGCCGCCGCGCGTGCCGGCACCGGTCTCGCCTATCTCACGGGCGTCCGAGCGGGCCTGCTGAAAATCTTGGCCAAGCTCGGCATCTGCACGCTGCGCTCGTACATCGGCGCGCAAACCTTCGAATCGATCGGCCTGCACCGCGAGATCGGCGAACTCTGTTTTCCGGGCATCGCGATGCACGTTCCGACCGTGCGTTTCGCCGATCTCGAAGACGACGTCCGCGCGTGGTATGCGGCCTCGCACGACGCAAAAGCGCTCGCCGACCGCGGGACGTTCCGCTATCGCCGGGAAGGCGTCCGGCACGCTTTCGATCCCGGCGTCATCAAGAATTTGCGCGCGACGGCGATGCGCGGTTCGTACGAAGCCTTCGAAGAGCTCTCCGATACGATCGAGGAGCGCGAACCCGTGGCGCTGCGCGACTTGCTCCAGCCGATGCCGCTGCGCGAACCGATCGCGCTCGAGGACGTGCAGCCCGTCGAGGAAATCCTCACCCATTTCGCCACCGCCGCGATGTCGCTCGGCGCGCTCGCGTCCGAAGTGCACGCGACGATTGCGCGCGCGACCAACCGCATCGGCGCCAAGAGCAACTCGGGCGAGGGCGGCGAGCACGCCGAGCGCTACGACCGGACCGTCGACCGCGGCCGCAGCAAGATCAAACAGGTCGCGTCGGGTCGCTTCGGTTTAGGGGTTACCTATCTCGCGAGCGCCGACGAAGTCGAGATCAAGATGGCGCAGGGTTCCAAACCCGGCGAAGGCGGTCAGATTCCCGCGCACAAGGTGACCGAAGAGATTGCGATGCTGCGCGGCGCGGCGCCCGGTCAATCGTTGATCTCGCCGCCGCCGCATCACGACATCTATTCGATCGAAGATCTCGCGCAACTGATCTACGATCTGCGCCGCGGCGCGCCGCACGCGCGCATCGCGGTCAAGCTCGTCGCGCAGTCCGGCATCGGCTACGTCGCGAGCGGCGTGGCGAAGGCCGACGCCGACACGATCCACATCAGCGGCCACGACGGCGGCACGGGTGCGTCCCCGCTTTCGTCGATCAAGCACGCGGGACTGCCGTGGGAACTGGGTCTGGTCGAAACGCACCACGCCCTGCTCGCCAACGGTCTGCGGTCGCGCGTACGTTTGCGCGTCGACGGCGGCTTCAAGACCGGCCGCGACGTCGTCGTCGCGACGCTGCTCGGCGCGGACGAATACGGCTTCGGCAGCGCGTTGCTCGTCGCACTGGGCTGTATCTACGCGCGTCAGTGTCACAAGAATACGTGTCCGGTCGGCATCGCGACCCAAGACCCGAAGTTGCGGGAAAAATTCGCCGGAACCGAAGACGAGGCGATCGCGTATCTGACGTTCGTAGCGAACGACGTACGCCGGCGCCTGGCCGCACTCGGCGCGCGATCGCTCGACGAACTGCGCGGCCGCAGCGACTTGCTGCGCCGTCGCGTACTGCACGACGATCGCTTGGCCGAAGTCGATCTCGCCGAGTTGCTGCGTCTGCCCGAGCGTCCGCAAGACTCGCGCCGCGCCGGTACCGAGCCGACGCATCTCGACGACCTCGTCGCGCGCCCGTGGATGACGACGCGCGAGGCGTGGCACGCGACGCCCGAACTCCCGATCACGCCCGTCGATCGCGCCGTCGGCGCGCGCCTCGCACACGATTTCGCCGTGCGTCGGACGACGGGCGCCGAGACGGGCGACGTGACGGTGCGATATCACGGCAGCGCGGGTCAGAGCTTCGGTGCGTTCTTGACCCGCGGCATCACGCTCGATCTCGACGGCGACGCGAACGACTACGTCGGTAAGAGCATGGAAGGCGGCGCCATCATCGTGCGCGGCTTCGCGCCCGATCGCGTCGAGCCGGTCGCGGGCAACACGTGCTTCTACGGCGCGCGGGGCGGCGATGGTTTCATCCGCGGCATCGCGGGCGAACGCTTCGGCGTGCGCAACAGCGGCGCGACCCTCGTCGCCGAGGGCGCCGGCGATCACGCGTGCGAGTACATGACTGCCGGTACGGTCGCGATCCTCGGTTCCGTGGGGCGCAATCTCGCGAGCGGAATGTCGGGCGGAACGCTCTTCCTTTTGCGAGACGACGCGCATCCGTTCGCATTCGGGCCGACGACCTGCGCGGTCGAGAACGTGATGCCGGGATCGCCGGATGCGGAGAACCTGCACGACCTGTTGCAGCGGTATGCGTCGGTTACCGGATCGCTGCGGGCTCGAGACGTGCTCGAAACGTGGCCGCAATCGCTCGAACGTTTCGTACGCGTCGCCGCGGCGACGACCGTGCCGCCCGAAGCGGCGCCGGGAGACGGCCGCGAACTTGAGGCCGCGAGCGTTCCGGCCTAGCGGCCCTCGTCGACCGTCATCACCCAGCGCACGGCACGCGCGTACTGCTCGAGTTCGCGCGTCGTCCGCTGCAGCCAGCCGAAGGTGGGGTCGTAGACCGCACGCTTGCCGCGCGGATCTTCCTGCGATTTGATGTAACGCCGGGCGCTGTCGAGTTGCCGCTCGATACGGTCCCAATCGCGCTGTAGCGTTTCTTCCGAGGCGTCCGGGAGACGGTCGATGATCGGCGGCGCCGGCACTTCGGGATGGCGCATGGCATACTCGAGTCGAGCGAGGCTATACGCGCTCGTCGTCGTGATGAACGACCCAAGGAGTTGCACGAGGCGAACTTCCATACGTAGACTCACTTCAATGGCTCGCGGCGGGACCCCCACCTCGAGCGGACACAAAAAGCACGCCGGATGCGGGGCGCCGGCGTTACGGAGAACGATGCAAAGTACCAAACACCGCCGATACGTCATTATCGGAAACGGGTTCGCGGGCACGACCTGCGCCGAGCAATTGCGCAAGAACGATCCGGCGGCTTCGATCGTCTTGCTTGCGGACGAACCGTACGGTCTCTACAATCGCATCGCCCTGCCGCCGCTTCTGCGCAAGCAAGTGACGCAGCAAAAGGTCATCATGCGCGACGATGCGTGGCACGAGAAACACGCGATCGAACTGCACCTCTCGACCCGTGCCGAAACGGTCGATATCGAGGGCAAAGCCGTCGTCGCCGGCGGCGTTTCGTATCCGTACGACGCGCTGCTCTTTGCGACCGGCGGCCGCCCCAACCGGGCCGGCAATCCGGGCTCCGACGGCGCGCACAACCTCTACAACTTCCAGTACATGAGCGACACGCTCGCGATCTCGGAAGCGCTCGAGACCGCCAAGAGCGCCGTCGCCGTAGGCGGTTCGTTCATCGCGTACGAACTGGCGGAAGCTTTCTCGACGCGCGGCGTCGAGACGCATTGGCTCGTGCGCGGCCCGCGTTTCCTGCGCCGCATGCTCGACGAGATTGCGGGCCAGATGGTCGACGACGCGGCTCGCATCGACGGCGTTCACGTTCACTACGGCGACGAGCTCGACGAGTTCGTCCGCAGCAACGGTGCGATCACGAAGGTCAAGACCAAGAACGGCCTCGAGCTCGATGCCGACGTCGTGGGCGTGGGGCTCGGGCTTACGATGAACACGGAACTGCTCGCCGGGACGGGCGTCGAGATCCGCACGGGCGTCGTCTGCGACGATCGGTTAGAAACCGCTATCGAGGGGATTTTCGCCGCAGGCGACATCGCGGAGTTCTTCGACCCGACGGCAGAAATGCACTATCGGATGGGCACCTGGAACAACGCCGGCGCTCACGGGAAAGTCGTCGCGGCGAACATGGCGGGCGGCGACGTCCGCTATCACGACGTTCCGGAGTATTCGAGCCTGCTGTTCTCCACGCAGACGATCACGCAGTTTGGGATCTCGCCCGAATACCGCGACGACCTCGACCTCGTCCGCAAGATCGACGAGGAGAAGAAGTGGTATCGCGCGCTGTTCTTTTCGAGGAACCGGCTCGTCGGAGGCGTGCTCATCGGTAAGGGCAACCGTGCCGGCAAGCGAAAATTTCTCGAAGCGATCAAAGCGAAGTCGGAATTCGCGCCGAGCGAATGGGAGTCGATGCTCGACTGGACCGCCTAGGCCGCAAAAGGTAAGCGCGGCCCGGGTCGAATCGACCGGCGATGGGCATGGCATCGCCGGTCGCCACACCGGGTCTCGCGGGCGCGCTCGAAGCCGTCGTCGGGCCACGGAACTGCATCACCGATCCCGGTGGTTTACGAACGTACGAATGCGATGGGCTCGCGGGCACGCGCATCCGTCCCGCCGTCGTCGTGCTTCCCGCGACGACGGGCGAAGTCGCGGCCTGCGTTCGCATCGCGCGCGCTCGCGGACTTCCCGTCGTGCCACGCGGTGCGGGAACGGGCTTGTCGGGCGGCGCCCAGCCGATCGACGGCTGCGTGCTCGTCGTACTTTCGCGCATGGACCGGATTCTCGCGATCGACCTTGCGAACCAGCGCGTGCGCGTCCAGCCCGGCGTGATCAACCTCGACGTCTCGCGCGCGATCGCGGGCGACGGCTACTATTACGCGCCCGATCCCAGTTCGCAGAGCGTGTGCTCGATCGGCGGAAACATCGCGGAGAATTCGGGCGGCGCGCACTGCCTCAAATACGGTTTTACGGTCAACCACATCACGGCCGTTACGGTGGTGCTCTCCGACGGCGACATCGTCGAGATCGGCGCACCGGCGGTCGACGCGCT
Organism: Vulcanimicrobiota bacterium; assembly: GCA_964657315.1. Classification (GTDB taxonomy): domain Bacteria; phylum Vulcanimicrobiota; class Vulcanimicrobiia; order Vulcanimicrobiales; family Vulcanimicrobiaceae; genus CAZZUZ01. The sequence continues at coordinate 8,752 of CAZZUZ010000032.1, read as the reverse complement.
CGGGTACGATCTGCTCGCGGCGGTCGTCGGCAGCGAGGGCATGATCGGCATCGTCACCGAGGCCGTCGTACGCGTCCTGCGCGTGCCCGAACTGACGCGCACGTTCTTTGCCACGTTTCCGTCGACCGACGAAGCCGGGGCGTGCGTGTCCGCGATCGTGGCGGCGGGCATCGTTCCCGCGGCGGTCGAGATGATGGACAAACTCGCGATCGAGGCGATCGTCAAGGCGACGGGCGTCGACTGGCCGCTCGACGTCGGCGCCGCGCTGCTGCTCGACGTCGACGGCACGCGTGCGGAAGTCGAACACGCCGCGGACGCGGCCGTCGCGATCGCACGCGAGAGCGGCGCGATCGAAATCCGCCAGCCGAAGAACGACGCCGAGCGCGGCCTGATGTGGAAGGGGCGCAAGGGCGCCTTCGCCGCGATGGGCCGCATCGGGCCGAATTACTACGTCCAGGACGGCGTCATTCCGCGGTCGGACATCGGCAACGTGCTGCGCGAGATCGCGGAACTCGGGGTGCGGTCGGGCATGCGCGTCGCCAACGTCTTTCACGCGGGCGACGGCAACCTGCACCCGCTCGTGCTCTACGATGCGCGCGTGCCCGGCGAAGCGGAACGCGCCGAGCACACCGCCGCCGAGATCCTCAAGATCTGCGTGCGGTACGGCGGCTCGATCACGGGCGAGCACGGCGTTGGCAAAGATAAGTCAAAGTACATGGGCGAGATCTTTTCCGATACCGACCTCGAGACGATGAACTACGTGCGCTGCAGCTTCGATCCGCAGCGCCTCTTCAATCCAAACAAAGTCTTCCCGACGCCGCGCCTGTGCGGCGACGTGCCGGGCCACTATCACGCGCATCCGATCGAGACGGCCGACGCGGCCGGGCGCGGATGACGGCCGAACGCATCGTTGCGCCGCGAACGCTCGACGAAGCGGCGGAACTCTTCAAAGAGGCGGCCGCTCGCGGCGAGACGGTGTCGATTCGCGGCGGATGTACGGAGACCGGAGTCGGCTATCCCGAACGACCCTCCGACGTGCTGGTACGTACGACGCTGCTCGATCGCATCGTCGAATACGCGCCGGCGGATCTCGTGGTGCAGGTCGAAGCCGGCGCGACGCTCGCATCGCTACAGGAACGGCTCGCGCCTCACGGCCAGCGTCTAGCGCTCGATCCTCCGCAGCCCGAGCGCGCGACGATCGGCGGACTGCTCGCGTGCAACACGTTCGGTCCGCGCCGCGCGCGCTTCGGATCGCTGCGCGATCTCATCGTCGGCATTTCGCTGATCCGCGCCGATGGCGAGCGCGTGCGCGGCGGCGGCAAGGTCGTCAAGAACGTCGCGGGTTTCGACATTCCGAAGATCGCGGTGGGCTCGCTCGGAACGCTCGGTATGATCGCGACGGCGACGTTTCGGCTGCATCCGGTCCCCGCGTCGTCGCGCGCCGCGTGCGCGCGTAGCCTGTCGGCTGCGTCGGTGCGTGCGATCGATCGCGCGATCGTCGCGGCGCGTATCGAACCGGCCGCGATCGTCGCTTCGTCGACGGGCGAGTCCTACGATCTCACCGTGCTCTTCGAAGGCTTCGAAAGCGGCGTCGCGGAGCAACTCGAACGTTTCGCCGCCGTCGCTGCCGAAAGGGGAGCTTCGAGCGAAGAAGTCGCGGCGTCCGCCCCAGCCGCGGTCGATCGCGAAGTCCGTTGCTCCGGTGACGTTCGGTTGCGCGCCGCCGTTCCGCCCGCATCGTTCGAGACGCTCCACCGCGAATTCGTCGGCCAGTTCGTCCGCTCGGTCGACCGCGGGGACGTCGTCGTCTATCCTTCGCTCGGCGTCGCCTTCGCGAGCGGCTACGCCCGGAGCGACGACGACGCGCTCGTGCACGCGGTCCGGGCGATGCGGCGCGCCTGCGAGGCCGTTGGCGGTAACCTCGTGACGCTGGCCGTCGAGCGGCGCGAACTCGCCGAGCGCATCGACCCGTACGGAACGTTGCCCGCCGCGTTTCCGTTGATGCGGCGGCTCAAAGATCGTTTCGATCCCGAAGGCCGCATCAATCGCGGCCGTTTCGTCGGAAAGCTATAGGTATGAAGCAATGACCCCGGCCGAACCCCACGAGAGAACCTTCGACGAACTCGTCGGGGATTGCGTGCATTGCGGATTTTGTCTGCCCGCGTGTCCGACGTACCGGTCGTGGGGGCTCGAAGCCGATTCGCCGCGCGGCCGCATCGATCTCATGAAGGGGGTCGAAGAAGGCGCGATCGCGCTCACGAGCGAGGTCGTCGCGCATTTCGATCAGTGTCTGGGATGCATGGGCTGCGTAACCGCGTGTCCGTCGGGCGTGCGCTACGATCTGCTCATCGAGACGACGCGGGCGCGCGTGGAAGAGCGGTACGTCCGTCCGCCGGAAGATCGCGCGTTCCGCGAATTCGTCTTCGCACTCTTTCCGTATCCCGAACGCCTGCGCGCGCTGACGCTACCGCTCTACGCCTACGCGAAGTCGGGCTTGCAGCGTTTGGTGCGTGCGAGCGGGCTCACCAAGCTCTTGCCCGCGCGGCTCGCGCAACTCGAACGCATGTCGCCGGAGCCGCTGCTCGCCGATCTGCGCGAACCGCTGCCCGCGTTTACCAAAGCCCGGGGACCGCGTCGCGGAAGCGTGCTCGTCGTCGCCGGCTGCGTACAGCGCGCGTTCTTTCCCAACGTCAACGCAGCCACGGTGCGCGTGCTCGCGGCCGAGGGCTTCGACGTCTCCGTGCCCGCGGGTCAAGGCTGTTGCGGCGCGCTTTCGCTCCATGCCGGACGCGACGGCGAAGCCAAAGCCTTCGCGGAAAAGCTCGTTCGCTCGTTCGGCGACGTCGATGGGATCGACGCGATCGTCATCAACGCGGCGGGCTGCGGATCGACGCTCAAGCAGTACGCGGAGCTCTTACGGACGCCGCAAGCGCGACGCTTCGCCGCAAAAGTCTTCGACGTCAACGAATTTCTCGCAGACGTCGGGCTCGTCGCGAAGCGCCGTTCGTTTCCATTGCGGGTCGCCTATCACGACGCGTGTCATCTCGCGCACGCGCAGCGCGTCCGCGAACAGCCGCGCTCGCTGCTGCGCTCCATTCCCGGGCTCGAGCTGGTCGAAATTCCAAGCGGCGACCAATGCTGCGGCAGTGCGGGCGTCTACAATCTCTTCGAGCCGGAGAGCGCGAGCGAGATCGGCGAACGTAAAGCGGCGAACGTTGCGAGCGTCGCGCCCGCCCTCATCGCGAGCGCCAATCCGGGATGCACCCTGCAGATCCAAGCGAACCTCGAGAAGCGCGGCATCTCGATCCCGGCGGCGCATCCGATCGAATTGCTCGACGCAACGCTGCTCTAGGCGTTCCCTGCCGCCGGTTTGCAAAGATTGCGTCAAGGACCGCCCTGCAGGGCAGTCTGCCGGTCGAGACCGTCGAAGCGGGTCTTCAAGTAGAACTCGGCGCCCTCGGCGGTATCCTTGCCCGTACCCGACTTCGGCATTGCCCCGGAAAGCATGGTCACGCTGGTTTCGCGTGCGGTGCGTTCTTTCGTGTGGACCTGTGACGATCAGCTGATCATTCGCTCCTCCCGCGGGTCGTATCTCGAAGCCGTCGGCCGTCCGCCCAACGCCGCGAACGGAACCAGACTTGCGGACTACCTGCATGCCGTCGACGATTCCAACCCCGTGCTCGCGGCGCACATTCGCGCGCTCGCCGGCGAAGAGGTCGCGGTCGAACTCACGACGCGTAACCGGCTCTTCCGCATCTTCCTCGAGCCGATCCGTAGCGACGGCGGTGCCGTCGTCGGCGTCAGCGGCATGGCGATCGATTCTACGGGCGAGCGGCGCCTTCTCAACGCGATGCATCGTTCGCAAGAGGCGCTGCAACTCGCACAATCGGCGGCGCGCCTCGGCAGCTGGACGCACGACTTCAAGTCGGGCGAAGTGGCGTGGACGGGCGAGATGTTCGCGCTGTGCGGACTCCCGGCCGATACCGTCGTCACCGACTCGTCGCTCATGGAAATCGTGCATCCCGACGACCGTTCGGCACTCGACGCCGCACTCGAACTCGCGCGCGAAGAACGCGCGTCGTTCGCCATCGACACGCGGCTCGTCCGCGCCGACGGCACCGAACGTTGGGTGGCGCACCGCGGGCGCTTTTCGATGGATTCTAGCGGCAACGAGCGCGTCATCGGTACGGTGCTCGACATCGACGCCCGTAAGCGCGCGGAAGAACACTTAACGTATCAAGCAAATTACGATTCGCTCACCGGCTTGCCGAACCGCCGGCTGCTGATGGATCGCATCGAGCTCGAAATTCTGCGCGGTCAGGTCGACGACTCGCAGTTCGCCGTCTGTTACGTCGACCTCGATCGTTTCCGTCAGATCAACGACACGCTCGGGCACGACATCGGCGACACGTTTCTCGAAATCGTCGCGAAGCGCCTCAGCGACAGCGTGCGCGAGGGCGACATCGTCGGCCGCGTCGGCGGTGACGAATTCCTCATCGTGCTGCCGGGGATCTCGAGCGTGCGCGATCCGGCGGTAGTCGCCGAGCGTATCGTCGCCGCATTCTTGCATCCGGTCGAAATCGGTTCGCGTTCGCTCTATTCGTCCGCGAGCGTCGGCATCAGCATCTTCCCGGACGACGGCGATACGTCGGGCGCGCTGCTACGCGCCGCGGATTCGGCGCGCGTGCGCGGTGCGGGCGACGGGCGCGGCACCTATCGTTTCTACGCGGCATCGTCGCACGCACGTTCGGTCGATCGCATCGAGCTCGAGCAAGGCCTGCGCCGCGCGTTCGAGCGCGGTGAGTTCGTCCTGAACTATCAGCCGATCGTCGACCGTTTCGAGCGGCCCGTCGCCGTGGAGGCGCTGCTGCGCTGGGAGAGCCCCGAACGCGGCACGGTGTCGCCGGACCGCTTCATTCCACTGTGTGAAGAGATCGGCCTCATCATTCCGCTCGGCAAATGGGTGATGCGCCGCGCGCTGCAGCAGCTCGCGGAATGGCGCAAAGAAGGGTTGCCGCCACTGCGGCTCGCGCTCAACATCTCGGGCCGTCAGATGGTCGATTCGAATTTCGTGGGTTCGCTCGCCGAAGCGATCGTCGAAACCGGCACGGCGCCCAACCTCGTGGAACTCGAGATCACCGAAAGCGTCATCATGGGCGATCTTCCCGCCGCACGGCGCATGATCTCCGACGTCAAGAATCTCGGCGTGCGCATCTCGCTCGACGATTTCGGGACGGGTTACAGCACGCTCTCGTACCTCAAGCACTTCGCGGCGGATGCGCTCAAGATCGATCGCACGTTCGTGGGCGACCTGCCCCACGATCGCGGCGATTCCGCGATCGTCTCCGCAGTCGTCGCGCTCGGGCACGCGATGGGTCTCTCGGTCGTGGCGGAAGGCGTCGAGACCGCGGAGCAAGCCGCGCTCGTGCGCCGGCTGGGCTGCGACGAGATGCAGGGCTATCACTTCGCAAAACCCCTGCCCGCCGATCGCCTCGCCGGCGTCGTGCGCGCGTGGAGTACCGTGGATAATCGATAACAGCTATGCCGCGCTCGTCGCGGCATGGAAGGCGCTGCGCTCGCGCGGCGACGTCGCCGTCCGCGAGGTCGCGTGCGTCGGCGTGCCGCGGACGCTCGTGCTCGCGGAGCTCGCGGCGCCCGCGGGCGCACCCGTCGTGCTGCTCGCTGCCGGAGTACACGGCGACGAGCCCGCGGCACCGTGGGCGCTCCACTCGCTCGTGCGCGACGGCCTACTCGATCGAGCGTTCGGCTATCGCATTTGGGCCTGCACGAATCCGTCGGGATACGAAGCTTCGACGCGCGAGAGCGCCGAAGGCGTCGACATCAACCGCACCTTCGGCCGTGGCGGCCGATCGCCCGAAGCGCGCGCGATCGTCACCGCAAATCGCGATCGCAAATTCGCGCTCGCGATCGACATGCACGAAGACTTCGAGGCGGACGGATTCTATCTCTACGAACCGGTCGTCGCTTCGCGTGCGCCGTTCGGCGCGGCGATCGTGCGGGCGATGGACGAAGCCGGATTACCGGTGCAGCATCTCGACGACGACTTCGAGATCGGTTATCCGCACGATGCGCGGCATCTGCGCGAGATCGAGCGCGGCCGCGTTCTGCCCGATCCCGATGCCGAACGTGAATACTTCGAAGGCACGCCACTGAGTCTTCATCTGCTTCGGCGCGCGGCCGAGCGAGCGCTCACGCTCGAGACGCCGCGATGCGCGCCGTGGAACCAACGCATCGCGATGCATCGCATCGCGGTGACCGTTTCCATCGACGTCCTGCGTATCGAGAAGAAATCTCTATAGATGCGAAGAACCACAAGCACGTAATGGCGCAACGCGATTCTTTAGAAGTAGACGTCCTCATCGTCGGCGGCGGACCCGCCGGCCTCGCCGCAGCGATCAAGCTGCGGCAGCTTGCAGCGGCAAACGGGAAGGACGATCTTTCCGTGATGCTCGTCGAAAAGGGCGGCGATATCGGCAGCCACGGGCTCTCTGGCGCCGTCATGGACCCCAAGGGTCTCGACGAACTGCTGCCCGATTGGCGCGAGACCGCGCCGGTCGAAGCGCCGATCGGCACGGACCAGATGTGGTGGCTGCGCGAGGGCGGCGGCAAGACGACGCTGCCGGGATTCGCGATGCCGCCGATGATGAAGAACGCCGGCAAATACGTCGCGTCGCTTCAGAAGATCACGAAGTGGATGGGCGGCGTCGCCGAGAGTCTGGGCGCCGACGTATTCCCGGCGTTTCCTGGTCAAGAATTGCTATGGGAGGGCGATGCGATCGTCGGCGTGCGCGTCGGCGACAAGGGCGTCGGCCACGACGGCAAGCCCAAACCCAACTACGAACCCGGTCCCGACCTCATGGCGAAGGTCGTCATCCTCGCCGAGGGCGTCCGCGGCACGCTCGCAAAACAGGCGATCGCGCGCCTCAAGCTCGACGAAGGCAAGCAGCCTCAGGTGTACGCCTGCGGTGTTAAGGAATTGTGGCAGTGTAAGCCCGGCACCGTCGAAGCGGGCGGCGTCTATCACACGTTCGGCTACCCGCTTCCGCGCGAGACGTTCGGCGGCGGCTTCATCTACGGCATGCAGAACGACGTCCTCGACATCGGCATGGTGACGGGGCTCGACTACCTCGATCCGACGACGGATCCGCACGACAACATGCAGCGCCTCAAGCAGCATCCGGCCATCGCGGCGATGATCGACGGCGCCAAGCTCATTCGGTACGGTGCTAAAGCGATTCCCGAAGGCGGCTTCTTCGCGATGCCGCGCGCCTTCGCCGACGGTCTGTTGATCGTCGGGGATTCGGCCGGTTTCCTCAACGGTATGCGCCTCAAGGGCATCCACCTCGCGATCAAGTCCGGCATGATGGCGGCGGAGACCGCGTTCGAAGCGATCGTTGCGGGCAAGACCGACGTCGAAGCGCTCAAGCCGTACGAGGAAAAGTTCCACGCATCGTGGGCCTACGACGAACTGCGCGTCGCGCGCAACTTCCACCAGGGCTTCAAGAACGGTCTGTTCGCCGGCATGTTCAACGCGGGCGCCGCAATGAACATGGGGGGCCGCGCGTTCGGTTTCATCGACATGCTCGAAGCGCACGAAGGCTACGAGATGATGAAGAAGCTCGACGAACGCGCGCCGAGAGCGCTCGAGACGCGCGCGAAGATCGACAACGTCATCACCTTCGACAAGCTCACCGACGTCTTCAACAGCGGGACGATGCACGACGAAGATCAGGTGCCGCACCTGCACGTTTCCGACACGAACATCTGCCGCGATAAGTGCACGCCCGAGTACGGCAATCCGTGCCAATACTTCTGCCCGGCCAAAGTCTACGATCCGGTCTTCACCAAGACCGGCGAAAACGGCAGCACGACCTACGAGGGCCGTCTCCAGATCGACTTCTCGAACTGCGTCCACTGCAAGACGTGCGACATCATCGATCCGTATCAAATCATCACCTGGGTCCCCCCGCAGGGGGGTGAGGGACCCGTTTATACCGGCATGTAGGCGGTGTGAACGTCCGCGCTCCGAGTAGGCGGTTTTATGCAATCGCCGATCGACGCGTACCTGGAGGGCTTGGAGCCGGGTGTGCGGGCGGAGCTGAAGCGGGTTCGCTCGGTGGCGCTTTCGGTGGTGCCGGGAGCGGATGAGACCATTGGCTATAAAATGCCTACGCTCCGGTATCGGGGCGTGGCGTTCTTGGGATTCGCGGCGCGGAAGAAGCACATCGGGATCTATCCGTATAGCGGGCGTGTGATCGAAGCGCTGGCGCACCTTCTCACCGGCTACGACACCAGCCGGGGGGCGGTTCGCGTGCCGCTCGATGCGCCGATGCCGGCCGAAACGCTGCGAGCGATCGTGGAGTGCAGGTTGTCGGAGATCGACGCCGCGGCGAAGTGACCGCGCGGGCGGCGTCAGGCGGCGAGGCCGTCGATCGAGCGGATGCTTCGCGCGGGGCCGAGGAAGATCCAGAGGCATGCGAGGTTGGCGACGACGGCGCTCGCCCAGATCGTGGGGACGACGCCGATCGCGTCGCCGAGGTAGCCTCCCAAGAGCGCGCCGAGCGGCATCGTGCCCCAGACGATCGTGCGCATCGTCGCGTTCATGCGGCCCTGCAGGTCTTCGGGCACGATCGTCTGGCGCAGGCTTATCTGGTTGATGTTGTAGATCGGCGCGCCGACGGTCTGCATCGCCTGCGAGACGAAGAATATCCCGGCCGGCCACACGTGTGTC
>CAZZUZ010000031.1:0-13547 GCA_964657315.1 Vulcanimicrobiota bacterium | reverse complement strand
CCGCAGGATGTTGCGTATGGTCTTCAGGCGAGAGCGGATCGCCTGCGACGTCGAAACGCACCCCGGCGTCAGGCGAAACGCCGCCGACGCGCGCGCAAGCCGCGGAGGCGAGGCCGCCGGCGAGGAGCAGAACCCGTAGCGCCGCACGCATCATCGCCGTGTAGATAGCATGGCGGCACGCTTCCGCCCTTGCAACGAATAGACCAAGTGCGATATGATCGCGCTCCCGAATGAATCGCCTGTCACTTGCCGACCGGACCACCGCCCCATTCGAAGTCGAGCTCGATGAGTCCGACCTTTTGTTGCTAAGCGCCCTGCAGAAAAACGCCCGCTCAACCTTTGCCGAGCTGGGCGTCCTCGTCGGACTGAAACCACCGGCCGTTCACGAGCGGGTCAAGCGCCTCGAAGCGCGCGGCTACATTCGCAGCTACGCCGCCCGGCTCGACGCACCGAAGCTCGGCTTCGGGCTCATCGCGTTCGTGAGCGTCTATACCACGCCCGACGTGGAATACGAGCGCTTCGGCGCAGCCGTCTCCGCGCTACCCGAGGTCGCCGAACTCCACAGTGTGGCGGGCGAGGAATCGTTCGTGCTCAAAGTCTTGACGCGCTCGACCGCCCACCTCGACGATTTTCTCTCGCGGCTCAAAGTCGTGCCGGGCATCGGCCGCACGAAGACCACGATCGTCCTGTCCTCACCGTTCGAACGCGAAGGCATCGTCCTTGGAGCGACCTCGTGAAGTTGATCTCGCAACCGTCGCCGCTGGGCACGCACCGCGTCCTCGAACCCGCCGGCGCGTTGCCGCAAACCGCGTGGCGGCTCGACGCCACCCCGATCGCCCACGACAACGAAATTCTGTGCGACGTCGAGGCGCTCAACGTCGATTCCGCATCGTTCCGGCAGATCGTCGAAGCCTGCGGAGGCGACGACGAACGCGTGCGCGGGCACGTGCTCGCGCTCGTTAGCCGGCGTGGAAAGCACCACAATCCCGTCACCGGCAGCGGCGGTATGTTCATCGGCACCGTGCGCGAGATCGGCGCGCGGCTCGCGCCGTCGTGCCCGCTGCGAACGGGCGATCGAATCGCGTCGCTCGTGTCGCTCACGCTCACGCCGCTGCGCATCGAAAGCATCGAGCGCATCGACATGGCGACGGGTCGCCTCTGGATTTGCGGCACCGCCGTCCTGTTCGCTTCGGGCATCTACGCGAAACTGCCCGACGACATTGCGGACGACGTCGCACTCGCGGTCCTCGACGTTGCGGGCGCGCCGGCGCAGGTCGCGCGGCTCGTGCGCCCCGGCACGACCGTCGCGATCTTCGGCGCAGACGGAAAGTCCGGCGTGCTCGCCTGCGCACAGGCGCGCGAACGCGCGGGCGCCGACGGCCGCGTCGTCGGCTTCGGCCCCGACGCGCAGTCGCCCGGCGCACGCTTTCTGCGCGATGCCGGATACGTCGATGCATTCGTCGAGGCCGACTGCCGCGACGTTTCCGAGATGCTCGCGAACTTCGAAAGCGCGCTACCCGAACTCGCCGACGTGACGATCAACTGCGTCAACTGCACGGGCACCGAACTCTCGTCGATCCTCGCGACCAAGGACGACGGTACGGTGTACTTCTTTTCGATGAGTACGTCGTTCACCGCAGCCGCACTCGGAGCCGAAGGTGTCGGTAAGGACGTCACCATGATCGTCGGCAACGGCTACGCAAAAAATCACGCCGAACTCGCGCTCGCAACGCTGCGCGACCGGCCCGCATTGATGGAGTATTTCGTCGCACGCTACGGCTCGGCCGCAGCGCACTAGGAGAACCATGGAAACGATCGCTCGCGAATCGCGCATCAAGCCGCCGGCCGGACCCGACGCATTCGAACACAAGGACATCCGTCAGGGCGAATTCTGGCGGGCGATCCCGAAATATCGCGACGTCGATGAAGCGACGTTCCTCAATCACATCTGGCAGGGTCAGCACTCGATCAAGTCGCCCGAAGAGCTGCTCGAGACCGTCGCCGGTCTCGTCGACGGCGCATTCATCGACGACGTGCGCAACGGGTTCGCACGCGCGCCGATGGCCGTTCGCGTTTCGCCGTACATGATCGCTTCGGTAGATTGGTCGCGCCCCTACGAAGATCCGATCCGAACGCAGTTCATTCCGCTGGGCTCGAAGCTGCGCCCCGATCATCCGCGGCTGACGCTCGATTCGCTGCACGAGCTCGAAGACTCGCCCGTGCCCGGGCTCACGCACCGCTACGTCGACAAGGCGCTGTTTCTGCCGCTCAACGTGTGCCCGGTGTACTGCCGCTTCTGCACGCGTTCGTATGCGATCGGCGCCGACACCGATGTCGTCGAAAAAGTCTCGCTCGCGAAAACGCCAAAGCAGTGGCAGGACGCGTTCGCGTACATCGCATCGCGGCCCGAACTCGAAGACATCGTCATCTCCGGCGGCGACTCGTACCAGCTCGCGCCGAAGAACATCCTCGCGATCGGCGATGCGCTGCTCGCGATCCCGCACGTACGCCGCATGCGCTTCGCGACCAAAGGGCCCGCGGTGATGCCCGGCAAGATCCTCACCGACACCGCGTGGACCGACGCGATTACGAACGTCGTCGAACGCGGCCGCAAGCTCGGTAAGGAAGTCGTCATTCACACGCACTTCAATTCACCGAACGAGATCAGCTGGATCACGCAGAAGGCGATGGACGTTTTCTTTCAGCGCGGCATCACCGTGCGCAATCAGACGGTGCTCATCCGCGGCGTCAACGACGATCCCAAAACGATGCAGCTGCTGGTCAAACGTCTGGGTTACATCAACGTGCACCCCTACTACGTCTACATGCACGACCTCGTCAAAGGCGTCGAAGATCTGCGCACGCCCGTTCAGACGGCGCTCGACGTCGAGAAATTCGTACGCGGTTCGACGGCCGGCTTCAACACGCCGACCTTCATCTGCGACGCACCGGGCGGCGGCGGCAAACGCGACGTACATAGTTTCGACTACTACGACCGCGAGAACGGCATCGCAATCTACTCGGCGCCGAGCGTCAAGCCGGGCCAGCACTTCGTCTACTTCGACCCGATCGACACGCTCTCACTCGACGCCGTCCGCCGCTGGCACGCGCCGGCCGTCGCCGAGGAAATGATCGCGGAAGCCGTCGCGAAAGCGGGCGGCATACGAAGCTACGTCCCGGCGTAGGTTCGCTCGAAAAGGGCGACACCCGCGCCGAGCGCGCGCAGCTTCGCGTAAGCGACGTCGCGCGGCATCGGTGCCATACCGCAATTCGTCGAACAGGCGATGCGGTCGTCCGGCAAATACTTGCGGGCGGTTGCGACCGTCGCCGCGACTTCTTGCGGCGTCTCGATGTCGTTCGATGCTACGTCGATGACGCCGACGATCGCCTTCTTTTCGCCGAGCATGCCGAGCACGCGTTCGGGCACGTTGGAGCGCGCGAATTCGAAGGACACGCCGCCGATTGCGGTCTGCGCGAGCAGCGGAAACAGAAACGCATACTGATTCCACTCGTCGCCGAGCGTCGATTTCCACGCGACGTTCGCGGGCACGCCGTACCCGTAACACACGTGCACGGCCGTCTCGCACGCGGCGCCGCTCACGCACGCATCGAGCGCTTCGAGTCCCCACGCTTCCACGTCGTCGAAATAGACGTTGAACGCGGGTTCGTCGATCTGTACCACGTCGACGCCCATCGCGGCGAGTTCTTCGATTTCGCTGCGGATCGCGTGCGCGAATGCGAACGCGGCTTTCGCGCGGCTGCCGTAATGTTCGTCGACGAGCGTGTCGACGATCGTCATCGGTCCGGGCAACGTGACTTTCAATTTGCGCGTCGTGTGTGCGCGCGCGAACCGCATTTCCTCCGCATGTACCGCACGATAACGGCGCACGGGACCGACGATCGTCGGGCATTGCGCTTCGTAACGATCCGCGCGGATGCCGCGGCGCTGAAGTTTCGAAGGATCGACGCCGTCGAGCGCGCCCGCAAACCCGTGTACGAAATGCCGGCGCGATTGCTCGCCATCCGTAACGACGGAGAGGCCTGCGAATTCCTGTTCGAAGAGCGCGACGCGAACCGCGTCGTGCTGCGCGTCGCGCAGATCGTCGCCCGTGAGATGCCAATCGGGCCACAACTTCTGCGGATCGGCGAGCCATTGCGGTTTCGGCAAACTGCCGGCTATCGTCGTCTCGAGCATTCGTCCCAAACCGTTCACCCGATTCTGCGAACTCCGTCGCAAAATCTCAATGCGCCCCTCCACCGATCTATTCCGGCACGTCGGGCGGATTTACGTCGACCGCGAGCGCTACCTTCTCGATGCCGCGCCGGCGAACGGAACGCTCTTGGACATGATGACGAAGTACGGCGTGACATAGAAGAACTACGCAAGCCCGCACCGTCGCACGTCGATCATCGCGGCGCGCGAGCGAACACGTTGCCTGACTACCTCACCTCGAGCGCACCGCCCGCGACCGCCGACCGGCGCGCGCGTGCGTATACGACGCAATACGCGCCGGCCAAGATCGTTCCGACGAGCGTGCCGCTGAGCGCGACCCCGTTCCAACCGTGTGTTTCGTAGAGCCAGCTTCCGAGGGCCGGGCCGGCGGAGCCGAAGAGAAAGATGCTCGTCAGATAGATCGCGTTCACGCGGCCGCGCGCGTGCGTCGAGAGCGCGTAGACGACGCGCTGGCTGACGACTTGATTCGTCTGCACCGCCGCATCGAGCACGACTCCGGCGATTGCGAAACCGATGACGGTTCCGGCGGCGACGAGGCCCGCCGTGGCGGCGAACGAGAGCGCGATCGCGACGAACGCCCCGAGAACGGCCGCTCCGCCCCGCCCGCTATCGGCCAACCGCCCCGCGAACGGCGCGGCGAGCGCGCCGCCCGCGCCGGCGAGCGCGAAGAGCGCGATCTGCTGTTGCGTGAAGCCGAACTGTTTGGCCAGAATCAGCGGCGCGGCCGTCCAGAAGATGTTGAAGACCGCGAAAAGCGAGGCTTGCGCGGCGGCTCGCCAACGCAGTACCGGCATCGTCGCGACGAGCTCCGTCATCGATCTGAGGATCGCGCCGTAGGAGGTGCGCGCGTGCGGCACGCGCGACGGAAGCGCGAACGAGAGCATGACGACGACTCCGAGCGTGAGCGCGCCCGCGACGAAAAACGTCGCGCGCCAGCCGAACGATCCCGCGACGAAACTCGCGACCGGTCGCGCGAGCATGATGCCCGTGAGCAGTCCCGCCATCACGAGGCCGATGGTGCGCCCTTGGCGCTTGGGATCGACGAAATGCGTGACCATCGGCAAGAGCACTTGCGCGCCGGACGATCCCACGCCGACGAGCATCGATGCCGCGAAGAAGACGGCCGCCGAACGCGACGTCGCGATCCCGGCGAGGCCGGCGAGTGCGACGCAGGCCGCAATCACGGCCAGACGCTTGTTCTCGATCGAATCGGCGAGCGGCACGACGAACAGCAATCCGAGTGCATAGCCGATCTGTGTCAGCGTGACGATGACGCCCGCGGCGGCGCGGTCGACGTGCAGGTCGGCCGCGATCGGTGCGACGAGCGTCTGCGACAGATAGATGTTGGCGACCAGGACGCCGCAGGCGATCGCGACGATCGCGATCAGTGCGCCCTCGGAGCGCGCGGAAGAAGCTCGCATCTCGAAGTTACGCTTCGGCCGACTCCGAGCGTCGCGCGTCGAAACGTTCTCGCGCGGCGCGCACTTCGTCCATGTGGGATTCGGCCCAGATTGAGAGCGCGCGCATCGGCTCTTCGAGCGTCTTGCCGAGCGGCGTGAGCGAGTATTCGACCCGCGGTGGTATGACGGGATACGCTCGCCGTACGACGAGACCGTCGCGTTCGAGATCGCGCAAGGTCTGCGTGAGCATCTTCTGCGAGATGCCGGTGATCTGGCGGCGCATGTCCCCGAAGCGCATCGGATCGTCGTGTTCGGCCAAGATGCCGACGCAAAGCGTCGTCCACTTATCGGCGATGCGGTCCAGCAGCTCGCGCGCCGGACATTTTCCGGCGTAGACGTTTTGCGAGGTGACGGTTACCTCAGGGTGCCTATTCAACGTTTTCGTGCCTTCTTGCGAGTGGTAACTCGGTATGGAATAGTTACTTACGCAACATAACACACCGCGGCACACGGCTCAAGCGGCCGCACATCTGAGGAGAACATGGCAGCAAAAACGTACGCGATCGACCCGGCGCATACCAACGTAGAATTCGTCGTCCGGCATATGATGATTTCGAAAGTGCGCGGGCGCTTCACCGACGTGAGCGGCACGATCGTGGCCGACGACGCGACCGGCATCCCGTCCGCAGTGGACGTCACGGTCGGCGCGCATTCGATCGATACGAGCGAAGCGCAGCGCGACGCGCACCTCAAGTCACCCGACTTCTTCGAAATCGAAGCGTTCAAGCACTTGACTTTCAAGAGCTCGGGCATCGTCGCCGGGAGCGGCAACGAGTTCAAGCTCACGGGCGCGCTCACCATTCACGGCGTGACCAAGGACGTGACGTTCGACGCCACCTACGAAGGCGCGGGCACCGACCCGTACGGCAATCCGCGCGTCGGCTACGAAGCACACGCCAAGATCAATCGCAGCGATTACGGCATGCACTTCAACGCCGCGCTCGAGACCGGCGGCGTCATCGTCAGCGACGAAGTCAAGATCGAACTCAACGTCGAGGCCATCCCCGCAAAGTAAACCTCTGTAACGCGCGGGAGGACTACGTCAGGTTGAACATCCAGTCGACGCCGAATTTGTCGGTGAGCTGGCCGAAGGTCGTGCCCCAGAACACCTTCTGTAGCGGCATGATATCGGTCGCGCCGTCGGAAAGCGCTTCGAACATCTTGGTGCCGGAAGGAACGTCGGTCGCGATCAACATCGAGATGCCGCCGCCACGATAGTTTTCACCAACGCGTCCGTCGGAGGCCATGAACGTCATGCCCGGCGCGGTGAACGTCGCGTGCATGATGGCGTCGTCCGGGCGTTTGGGCAGGTTCTCGTCCTGCGGCGCGTCCTTGTAGAGCGTCACTTCGGTCGTCCCACCGAAGACGGTCTTGTAGAGTTCGAGCGCTTGCGAACACGTTCCGTCGAAGAACAGATATGGCGCCAGTTGCACGAAAGATTCCTCAACGTCTGAAAGTGTGGTGGCGACGCTTCCTAGCGCGAAGCCCCACGACCCTGCCGAGAACGCTTACCGATTTTTCGAGCGAACGAACGGGATCGCGATGGGATACCGGTACACGCGTCCGGCGCGAGCCACGAACGCGGCGATCACGTTGAAGACGATCGTCACGAACATACTCGCAACGATGAGTCCGACGAGCGCGAGCGCCGTCCAATACGCGTGCGTCGAAAGCAGCCTACCGGTCTCCACGTCTCGCGGATCGACCGGCGGCACGTGTGAAAACGCGACGAGGTAGACGGCAAAGAGGATGCCGGCAAAAATTAACCACGTGATCTGCATGTTGAGAGCGCTACGTGCGTTGGCTCGCACGAACGGCTCGTTCTCGTTGCGCTTGAGGATGTAGAGCGCGCCGATGATGCCGACGAACGAGAAGATCACATTACCGATGCCGAGCAGATGCGCCGTCATCGCGCTACGGCGTGCGTATGGCGAAATACCGTCGCGCGGCCGTTCCGAGACGCCGGTCACGCCGGGGTCAGTTCTCGACCACGCACACGTGGATCACCGCCGCGAGCTGCCCCGATTGCGGCGACGGCAGCTCGGTTGCGGCGTTCACGGCTTTTCGTCGAGCGCTTCGCGAAGAATGCGATCCTGCTCGACCGCATGGGCGCCGCCGTAACCCTCCGACGGGCTCGCGCGGTAGGGACGTCCCACGTAATCGACGTCGGCGATTCCGTACGGAAGCCGCTTGACCAGACGCCGGCGCACGTGCGCGCGCGCACCCATGTTCATCGGCTCTTCCTGAACCCACGTGACTTTCTTGAGGTTCGTATAGCCCTCGAGGGTCGCGACGATGTCGCCGATCGGCAGCGGCGAGAGCAGCTCGACGCGGACGATCGCGGTCCTGGTCATCTTCGCGTAGTCGGCGTGCGTGGTGAGATCGTAGTAGATCTTGCCCGAGCACAGGATGATGCGTTCGATCTTGGACTTGTCGAGATCGCGCGGGTCGTCGAGGACCGGATGGAACGTGCCCGTGGCGAGCTCGTCCATGTAGCCCGCCGCCGCCTTCATGCGCAGCAGGCTCTTGGGTGTGAAGACGACTAGCGGCAGCGCGCGTTCTTGGATCGCCTGTTTACGAAGCAGATGGTAATATTGCGCCGCATTCGAGCAGTTGACGACCTGGACGTTGCCTTCGGCCGAGAGCTGCAGAAAACGTTCGATACGCGCGCTCGAATGTTCCGGCCCGGCGCCTTCGTAGCCGTGGGGCAGCAACAGCACGAGGCGCGACTTCTCGCCCCATTTCGCGGCACCCGCGGCAATGAATTGATCGATGATGATCTGCGCGCCGTTGTTGAAATCGCCGAACTGCGCTTCCCAGAGCACGAGGGCATTCGGCATCTCGACGGCATAGCCGTATTCGAATCCCAGGCACGCATATTCGGAGAGCGGGCTGTTGTAGATTTCGAAGCTCGCCTGCGAACTCGAGAGATGCTGGATCGGCGCGTACGTCTTGTCGTTCTTCGCGTCGTGATAGACGAGATGGCGGTGCGAGAACGTGCCGCGCTCCGAATCCTGACCCGTCAAACGAATCGGGATGCCGGCCGCGAGCAGCGACGAGAAAGCGAGCGACTCGCCCAGGCCGAAATCCACCTCGCCTTCCGTTTCGAACGTCACTTTCCGCCGTTCGAGTTGACGCACGAGCTTGGGATGCACGGTGAAGCCTTCGGGAACGCTGACGAGTTCCGCACTCCAGTCCAGCAGCTTCTGACGATCGACCGGAGCATCGGTCGCTTTTTCGAGCGCCGCCTGCAGATGGTCCGGCTCGTTCGAAGGCTGCCATTCGCCGCTCTTGACGGCCTTGTAGGCCTCGTTGAGTCGCGAGGTAGCGGCCGCGATGAGGGCATTGGCGTCGTCTGCCGCGATCGTGCCTTGCGCGATCAGCTTCTGCGCGTAGAGTTCGCGCACGGTCGGATGCGTCTTGATCCGCTCGTACATGTCGGGCTGGGTGTATGCCGGTTCGTCCGTTTCGTTGTGGCCGAGGCGGCGATAGCCGATGAGATCGATGATGACGTCGTGGCCGAAGCGGCGACGGAAATCCATCGCGAGGTGGACCGCAGCCATACACGCGTCGACGTCGTCGGCGTTGACGTGCACGATCGGCACGTCGAAGCCTTTGGCGAGATCGGACGCATACCGCGTCGAGCGCGCGTCGCTGGGATCGGTCGTGAAACCGACTTGATTGTTGGAGATAATGTGCACCGTACCGCCGGTCGCGTAGCCCGCGAGCGCCTGCAAGTTGAGCACTTCCGCTACGACGCCCTGGGCCGAGAACGCCGCGTCGCCGTGGATGAGGATCGGCGCCGCACGGCCGGTGTCCACTTTGGCGATCGGCGTCGCGTGATCGGTCTGCAGAGCGCGCGTGCGGCCTTCGACGACGCCGTCGACGGCCTCGAGGTGGCTCGGATTGTTTGCGAGGTACACGTCGATCGGACCGGCCGATGACACGTATCTACCTTCGGCGCCGTGATGATATTTCACGTCGCCCGTGACGTCGTCGGAGCTGGTTTCGCCGGACTCGTCGGCGCGCGCGTGGGCCGCTTCGAATTCGTAGAGCAGCTCTTCGTACGGACGGTTGACGACGTGCGCGATCGTCGCGAGACGGCCGCGATGGGCCATACCGATGACCGACGTCTTGACGCCGTCGGCCGCGAGCATCGTGATCGCTTCTTCGAGCATCGGGACCATCACGTCGAGGCCCTCGATCGAGAACGTCTTCGTGCCGATGAACGTCTTGCGCAGATAGCGTTCGAAGGTCTCGACCTTCGTGAGCCGTCCGAGCACGCGTTTGGCTGCGTCCGCGCCGAGCTGCACGAAGTGCGTGCCCGACTCGATGTAATCGCGTAGCCATTCGCGCTGCTCGATATTGGCGATGTGCTCGACTTCGTACGCGATCGTCGACGAGTACGTCTTACGAAGTTCGGCGACGACGTCGGCGAGGGTGCTGCCTTTGACCTTGGTGCGGAGCACGGCTGCGGGCACCGCCGACATCACGGCGGGCGTGAGCTGATAATTGTGCCAATCGAGGGCCGGATCGCCTTGCGGCAACGTTCCCAGCGGATCGAGCGTCGCGGCGAGGTGGCCGTGGCGGCGGAACGACGAGAGGATCGCCATGCCGGCCGCAACCGCGCGCAGCAGTTCGTCGGAATACGCTTCGAATTCGCGGGGCGGCGTGACCGTTTGATCGGTGACGGCGGTCGCTGGCTGCGACGCGTTCGATGCGACGCGCACCGGAGCGGCGCTCACGCCCATGACGGCCGAAGACGCGGCCGCACGCGGAGCGGCGAGCCCCGCCGACGCAAAGACCGATTCGTAGAAACCGTCGCGGCCGGCGAGCAGTTCGTCGACGCGGCGCAAATACTCACCCGACTGCGCGCCCTGCACGACGCGATGATCGTAGGTGCTCGTGATCGTCATGATCTTCTCGACGCCGAGCGACTTGAGCGTCGCGGGGTCGGCCGAGAGGAAGCCGGGCGGATACGCGATCGCGCCCGCCGCGACGATCGCGGATTGTCCGAGCATGAGCCGCGGAACCGACGCGATGGTGCCGATGCCTCCGGGGTTGGTCAGCGTGAAACTCGCGCCGGTGAGGTCGTCCGCGCCGAGCTTGCCTTCGCGCGCCTTCGCGATGAGCGCTTCGTAGGCGCTGCGAAATCCGATGAAGTCGAGGCCGTCGGCGCCTTTGATGACGGGCACGACGAGGAAGCGCGAACCGTCCTTGCGTTCGGTATCGACGGCGATGCCGAGATGGACGCCGTTCTCGACTTTTTGCGCGGTCGCGCCTTCGCGGCGAAAACTTGTCATCATCGCCGGCTGCTCGTGCGCGGCGCGCACGAGTGCGAATGCGATAAGATGCGTGAAGGAGACTTTCTCGGCGCGGCCCGCGGCTTTGAGCGCCGCATTGAGTTCGGTGCGGCGGAATTCGAGCGTCCCGACCTGCAGCGTCCGGAAGCTCGTCGCGGTCGGAATGGTTAACGACTGTTCCATCGCGGTCGCGAGCGCGTTCGCCGGACCCTTGATGGCGGTGGCGGTCGCCGTGGCGGGCAGCGGAACGATCGGCGCGCTCGGCGCGGAGCCGTTGGAATGACCGTTGCTCGCGCCGTTCTTGCCTTTGCTCGCGTGCTCCGACCACGAGGCCGCGGCCTTGACGACGTCTTCCTGGAGAATGAGACCGTCCGGGCCCGTGCCGACGACCGTGCGCAGATCGAGATGCACGCGTTCGGCCAGACGCTGAGCGCGATGCGAGGCGCGGCCGCCCGGCGCGCTCGTGGCCGGAGCGGCGACGTCTTTGGCCGGGGCGCCGGCCGCCCCGTACGACGACGGCACCGGCGGCTGCGCTTGCGTGCTGCCGGCAGGCGTCTTCGCTCCGTTGCCATTGCCGTTACCGTTGACCCCGGCGGCCGGAACCGGAGCGGCGGTCGTAGCGGCCGGGGCGGCATCACCGTCGGGCTTCGCAGCCGACGTATCGATCTCGGCCAGCAAGCCGCCGACCGCGACCGTGTCGCCTTCGCCGCCGGTGACGGACGTGATGAGACCCGATGCCGGAGCGGGGACCTCGACGTCGACCTTATCGGTCGTGACGTCGACGAGCGTTCCGCCCTCTTCGATCCATTGTCCGGGCTTCACGCGCCACTCGACGATGGAGCCTTCGGTAACGGATTCGCCCATCTCGGGCAGGGTCACACGGACGATAGTTTCAGGCACGGCACTTTTCCAGGAACATGGCGTTACGATCCATTCTGAACCATTCGGCGTAACCCGCTTACGACATCGGACGTGGCACCATTTTTCATCGCCTTGCGTTTGGGTGGCATGAGCACGCGTTTTTCCCGTTTTGCGCCGATCGCGGCGGCCGTTTTGGCAGTCGGCCTTGGCCGAGCGGCCTTCGGCGCCGGCCCGTCGCCGGCACCGTCGACGGCGGCCGAGGCGAGTGCGGCCGCCGTCACGCCGACGCCGGCCAAAAACGTCGACGTCAACACGTTCCACTTCGCCTACAGCCCGGATCCCGTCATGATCGGCATCGGCACGAAGGTCACGTTCAAGAACTCCGACGAGACGGCCCATACGGTGACGTCTGCCGACGGCGGCGACAAGCCGGCGTTCGATTCGGGCGACATGCCGCAAAACGCCACCTGGTCGCACGTCTTCGCCAAGGCCGGAACCTATAAGTATTTCTGCCGCTACCACACCTACATGAAGGGCACGGTCATCGTCAAATAGGGCGGTACCGTTCGCGATCGACCACGGCCGAGAGCGGCAGCCGTTTTTCCCAGCCGTCGCGTTCGAGATCGGCGACGGGCGCGAACGCGCGCACGTGGCCGACGCACAGGTACGCGACGATCGCGATGTCTTCGGGAATGCCGAGCAGCGCGCGCAGTTCGGCCGGATCGACGATGCTCACCCAGCCGACGCCGATGCCTTCGACGCGCGCGGCGAGCCAGAGATTCTGCACGGCGCAGACCGTGGAATAGCGCGCGGTTTCCGGCATCGTGCGTCGCCCGAGTCCGCGCCCGCGCGCCGGATCGTCGTCGCAGGTAACGCAAATATTGACCGGCGCGTCGAGGATGCCGGCTAGGCGAAGCTTGCGGTATTCTTGCGACGTTTCGGCGTCGTAGGCGCTCGCCGCTTCGGCATTCGCGCGCGAGAACGCGGCGTGCACCGCCGCACGCGTGGCGGGACTGCGCACGACGATGAAGCGCCACGGCTGTGAGAGCCCGACCGACGGCGCTTGGTGCGCCGCCGCGAGAATGCGTTCGAGCACGCCGTCGTCGACGTGATCGCTCGCAAACTCCGCGCGCACGTCGCGGCGCAAAGAGATGGCACGATAGAGCGCCTTGCGGTCGGCCGCAGAAAAATCGCTCACGCAGGAACGGCGTTGCGTCGTGGTGCCCGGGAAGGGACTCGAACCCCCACACCCTTGCGAGTACTAATACCTGAAACTAGCGCGTCTACCAATTCCGCCACCCGGGCACGACCGCCGTCCATTCGCCGTTACCCGATGCTCCCCCGCCCGCTCACGAGCGCTGCACGATCGCGATGCCCGCGGCGATCGCGACGAGACCGCCGGCGTCGAGCAGCGTGACCGGCTCGCGTAGGAAGACGGCGGAAAGCGCGAGTCCGAACGCGGGCGTCAAATAGTAGAACGCGCTCACGCGACTCGCTTCGCCCCGGCCGAGCAGCCAAAACCACACCAGCGACGCGGCCACGCTGTTGACGAGCACCAGATAGACGAACGCTTCGGCCAACTCGCGCGTCACGACGACGCGGCCGAAGCCCGAGGTAGCGTACGCGATCGGCGCCATGACGGCTGCGGCCGCGACGAGCGCGACCGCGTTGAGCGAGAGCAGATCTTCC
>CAZZUZ010000030.1:0-13792 GCA_964657315.1 Vulcanimicrobiota bacterium | reverse complement strand
AGGCATCTCGGGCAACACCGCCGCGTATCCGCTCGGCTCGAACGCGAACGTGGCCGCACCCGATCCGCTCATCGGTCAGCCCGGTTTCATCCGGTTCTCACGCGACGTGCTCTCGATTCCCGGAGCGGGCGTGCTCATCGATTACCTCGGTGCGAACGATATCCGCAACTTCTGCGATCCCATGGCCTCGCTCATCATTCCGTTCAAGCAGTCGTTCGTCTCGCAAGCGCATGCGGCCGGTTTGCGTGTGCTCGAAGCGACGACCGCGCCGTCGGCGTTCTGCGAAGTGGAGAATCCCGCGGGTTTCGGCACGCGCTTCCCGGCGGGCACGGGCGAAGAAGCGGTTCGCCTCGCACTCGTCTCGTGGGAGACCGCGACGGCGCCGATCGCTATCGGTTCGACGCTCGAGCAGCCTCCCGGCGCCGACGGCGTCATCGATTTCGACGGCGCGATCGCGGACCCGGCAAATACGAGCTACATGCTCCCGCAGTACGATTCCGGAGACGACGTCCATCCCAACGACGCGGGTTATGCCGCGATGGTGCGCGCGATCCCGCTCGCGCAGTTATGACGCGCTAGGCGACGGTGCGAGAGACGGCGTCGCGGAAATCGGCGAGGCGGTAACCTCGGGCACGAACGTCGGATACGTTTCGGTCATCGTCGCCGGGCGGTCGAGCACGGTTTCGATCGGCGCCAGCGCGTCGAGATGAACGTCGGAACCGCGGATGAGCCCCGCCGCGTAGCCGGCGAAAGGGACGAAGCCGAGCACGGCCGATTCGATCTTGCGGTTCTTGCCGTTGATGCGCAGGCGCTGATCGTCGAAGACGACGTAGCCGCGATCGAACGTGCGCACGAAATCCAGCCGTAGCGTCAAGTCGCCTTCGTGTCCGGCAGAGCCCGACGCGCCCGAGAGGAACACGGTGCCCATGCCCTCGGTACCGGCCGCGGAAATCGTGCAGCCCGGCGCCGTTATGTCGCGCGCCAAGGAGAAGCCGAAGATTTCGCCCGTGCGGCTATCGGTCGACGACAACGCGACGGCCGGTCGGATCGTGACGCGCGTGCCCTTGGGGATCGTGCACGTCGTTTCGGCGACGGCGCCGGCCACGCCGGGCATGCAGGCGGCGAGTGTCGCGAGGAGCAGCGCGCGGCGCATTATTTCACGTACTGCGCGATGCCGTTTCCGAACGACCAATCCTCGGCTTGATTTTCTACGAGCACGATCATCACGTCGCCCTTGGGAATCCCGAGTCGTTCGAAACGCTCGGCGACGTTTTTGTAGAGCGCCTGTTTCTTCTCCGTCGATCGCCCGCTGCGGAAGATGATCTCGACGAGTACGAATTTTTCCGTGCGCTCGATGCCGAGATAGCGACGGTCGTAAACGATTTCGCCGGACTGCCGCAAGAGCATGAAGCGGTCGCCGTCGGGTACGCCGACGCTCTCGACGAGCGCCTCGTAGACGTGATCGGCCGCGCTGCGCTGCGTCTCGACGGTATGTGCGGGCGTGAACGAAAGACGAACGAGCGGCATGGCACCGGTTTCGAACGAAGCGATGAGGCGTTCCTTTTGCGGGCGCGAAGAAACGCGCATGAAGAAAGCCGCTCTGCAATTCGTCCTCCTCGTCGTCTGCGCGAACGCTTCGGCCGGAGTTGCCTCGGCCGACGTAATCCCGAAAACGCTGCTCTACGCAACGCTCGCATCGACGGCGCAGGTGCAGCAGAAGAACCCTCCGGTGGCGAGTAACGGCATGCGCTTCTACACGGTCAAGGGCACGGAAGCGAACGGCTTCGTCTCGACCGATTCCAACGATTACGGATTTCTCAAGAACGGCGAGGATCTGCTCGTCGTGCCGCTGGTCTCGGGCGGATCGGGCGGTGTGTTCACGACGCTGCTCTTTACGTCGATTCACCAGCACCCGAAATTCATCGGCATCATCCCGTCCCCCAACGGCCATCTCGAGGTATCGATCACCGAAGGCCTCATCGACGTCCGGACGCCGAACTACGATAACGGCGCGCCGAACTGCTGCCCGTCGAGCCGCACCGATACGATCTACGAACTCGACGGAACCAAGCTCAAGAAGCTTCGTGCCGATACGATCAAAATCGCGCAGTAGCGCGTCTCAGGTCTTTCGCGGGGTGGTGTTCATCATCTCGGACACGGCGATCACCGTGCGCCAATTGCGACTCGTCGATACCGTCTTGAGCTTCGCATCGAAATAGGCGTTCGTGAGTTTACTTTCGGCGACGCCCGCCGGAAGGTAGAGGTAAATCTCGCGCCCGGCGAACGCAAATTCGTCACCGGGCGAACGTCCGGGATCGAGCGATGCGACCCGCTCGGCAGTCGGCTCGTCGGCTAAGAACATCACGTGAAGTCGCGCCGGATCGGCTTTCCGCTCGACGAACGGGTTCGCTTCGATCGCCGCGTCGAATTCGTCTCTGCCGCGCACGATGACGACCGGCGCGTGACCGAATTTCGCTTTGACTGCCGACGAGATACGCCCCGGCAGAGCGGCCGCAATTTTTTCCGGCGCGTCGAAGACGACGTTGCCGCTCTGCACGTACCTGCGCACGTCGGAAGCACCCGCTCTTTCGAACATGAGCGCGAGGTCTTTCATCGGCAGCTTGTTTTTGCCACCGACGTTGATCCCGCGCAGGAATGCGGCGAATCTCGGCACTGCGCGTTACCCGGACGTCAATAGGGGCCGACGCCGGATCCGGGCGGCGTCGGGGAAGGCATCGGCAGCAGAGGCTTGCCGTCGACGATCATAGCGCGCACGCCGACGGGTTGCGGCGACGGCGTAGCGACCCATCGTGCGACTCTGACGCGGACCGGCTTCGGCGGCTGCGAAACGAGCACGCAGGCCCAGAGGTAACCGCCTTCCGCAATCTTCGGCGTCGAAACGATGCGATACACGAACGGGCCGACCGTTCCCGAATCCGCGACTCCGGCGGGGAGCTTAGGAATCTCCGGCGTGCCCGTGCACCCGAGCGTCGCGACGAAGACGATCGCGAGCGAGAAGCGGCGGAGAACGAGCGGCGTCACGCAATCCTCATGCGCGACCGCCGTTACGCCGCCCTACTGCCGTTTGAAGATGACCGCCGAAAGGGGCGGCAACGTGGCGACGATCGAGTAGGGTTTGTCGTGCGCGCCGAGCGATTCGGCGTGTAGTGGGGCGTTGGAGACGTCGCCGCCGCCGTAGTGGGCCCAGTCGGTGTTGATCGCCTCGACGTACGTCCCGGCGGCGGGCACGCCGATGCGGTAGCCCTCGCGCACGACCGGCGTGAAGTTGGAGATGCAGACGACGAACGCGTTCGAATCGACGCCGCGGCGGACGAAGGCCACGACGCCCGTATCCGTATCCGAAACGATCCATTCGATGCCGGCCGGTTCCGCGTCGCGCTCGTAGAGCGCGGGCAATCCGGTGTACGTGCGGTTGAGATCGCCCACGAGGCGCTGCACGCCCGCATGGAACGGATCCTGCGTGAGATGCCAGTCGAGGCTGCGATCGTGGTTCCACTCGCGCTCCTGCGCGAACTCGCCGCCCATGAAGAGCAATTTCTTGCCAGGATGGGCATACATGAAGCCGTAGAGCGCGCGCAGGTTGGCAAATTGCTGCCAGCGATCGCCGTGCATCTTGCCCAGTAGAGAACGTTTGCCATGCACGACTTCGTCGTGCGAGAGCGGCAACACGAAGTTCTCGTCGTACGCGTACATGAAGCTGAAGGTTAACTGGTTCTGATCGTATTTGCGGTAGATCGGGTCGATGCCCATAAAGTCGAGCGTGTCGTGCATCCAGCCGAGATCCCACTTGTAGCCGAATCCGAGACCGCCGAGATACACCGGGGCCGAGACTTTCGGAAACGCCGTCGACTCTTCGGCGACGGTCATCGTGCCGGCGAATTCGCCGTAGATCGCCTCGTTCGCGCGCCGGAAGAATTCGATCGCGCCGAGATTCTCACGGCCGCCGAATTTGTTGGGCACCCACTCGCCCGCCTTACGGCTGAAATCGAGGTAGAGCACCGATGCCACGGCGTCCACGCGCAAGCCGTCGATGTGATATTTGTCGAACCAGAACAGCGCGTTCGCGATGAGGAAGTTCGCGACTTCGTTGCGGTCGAAATTGTAAACCAGCGTGTTCCAGTCGGGCTGAAAGCCTTGACGCGGATCCGCGTGCTCGTAGAGATGGGTGCCGTCGAACGAGCCGAGTCCGTGCGAGTCGGTCGGAAAGTGGCCCGGCACCCAATCGAGGATGACGCCGATGCCCTCGGCGTGCGCGCGCTCGACGAAGTACGCGAAGTCTTCCGGCGTCCCGAACCGGCTCGTCGGTGCGAAGAGGCCGATGGGCTGGTAGCCCCACGACCCGTCGAAGGGGTGTTCGTTGACCGGCATGAGTTCGATGTGCGTAAAGCCCATGAACGCGACGTAGGGGATCAAATCGTCGGCGAGTTCGCGATACGTCAGGTACCGGTTGCCGTCGAGCCGCTTCCACGATCCGAGATGGACTTCGTAGGTGGCGATCGGCGCGTTGCGTTGTTGCGCCTCGTCACGACGCTCCATCCATGCGGCGTCGTTCCATGTCGTCTTACCGGGAACCGCGACGATCGAGGCCGTCGCGGGCGTGCGTTCCGCCGCGAAGCCGTACGGATCCGCCTTCAAGGGCAAATTCCAGCCATCACCGCCCATGAACTCGTATTTGTAGCGCGCGCCGGCTTCGAGTCCGGGGATGAAGATTTCCCACACGCCGCCGGTACGCGCACGCATCGGGTAGCGGCGGCCGTCCCAGTCGTTGAAGTCGCCGACGACCGACGCGCGCCGGACGTTCGGCGCCCAAACGGCAAACGATACGCCCTCGACGCCGTCCATCTCGCGCAGATGGGCGCCGAGCTTCTCGTACAGGCGAAGATGGCGCCCTTCCGACATGAAGTAGACGTCCTGATCGCCGAGCACGGGACCGAAACGGTACGGATCTTCGAACTCGGTCGACCAGTCGCCGATGGTCATGCGCAGCCGGTACGGCGTATCGAGCGCCGCGCCCGGCGCGACGCCTTCGAAGACGCCGTCGTTGTGGATGCGGATCAGCTCGCACAGCTCTTCGCCTTTGCCGTCGATCGCCGCGACGCGCGACGCTTGCGGGAGGATGGCGCGGATGGTCAGGCCTCCGGGATCGGCGTGGGGCCCGAGGATGGCGAACGGATCGCCGAACGCGCCGCGCGCGAGCGCGTCGACCGTGTCGTTAGCGAGCACGCAGAAACTCCGGCGCGCCCAGGATCGAGCGGATGCCTTCCAGAGGGATGCGCACCCACGACGGTCGGTTCGCCAGCTCGTACGACATTTCGTAGAACGCCTTTTCCATGATGAAGAGTTCGAGAAGCTTCTGGAAGTTGTCTTCGTCGGACGGAATCGACGGACAGCCGCCGATCGATTCGCGATAGCCCGACATGAACGCATCGACGCTGCGGCGTTCCCAGTCGAGAGCGAGCGGTTCGAGACTCGACGTATCTTCCGCGCGGTCGGCGGTCGCGCCGCGCATGCCGGCGACGGCGGCATAGTTGATCGAACGCAACATGCCCGCGACGTCCCGCAGCGGCGACGATTTGAGCCGCCGTTCCTCGAGCGACCGAGACGGTTCGCCTTCGAAATCGACGAGCATGAAGTCGTCGGCCACGACGAGCACTTGACCCAGGTGATAATCGCCGTGATAGCGCGTTTTCATCACGCCGTCGAGGGTGTGGCCGATCGCCAGCCGCCCGTCGATTTCGTCGCGACGCTCGATGAGCGACTCGGCGAACTCGCGCATATCCGCGGGGATTCGGTCGAGCGCTTTTTCGAGTTCGGAGAGCGCCTTGTGCGCGCTCTCGCGGGCGCGTTGCGTCCACTGCTCGACGTCTTCTTGCGTCGTCGGCTCGGGATCGAACGCGGGGTCGCCGGTTTCGCTTGCGAACGCGCGATGCACTTCACCCGTGCGCGTGCCCAACCGGCGCGCCCGCTCGAGAAAAACGTCGTGGTAGTCGTGCGTCGCGACCTCCGAAAACGACATGTTCTTCTGACGATCGAAGAAGCGCTCGAGATAGGCGAGGACGACGGCCCAGCCGTCGCCTTGGCTCTCGATGAATTGCTGCGCGATCGCGAGCGCCGTCGAGGCGCCGGTCTCGTCCACGTATTCGAGCGAACCCATGAGTGCCGGCGTATTCTTGTAGCCGACCTGCGTGAGGAAGCGCGCGATCTCGAGTTCGGGATGCGGGCCCGCATGCACCCGGCGGTAGCCCTTGAGCACCGTGTGTTCGTCGACGACGACCGACGTATTGCTCTGTTCGACGTCCATCCGGCGCATACGATGCGTATCGCCCGCAAACGCTTCGTCGAGCGATTCCGAACCGATCGAGACGAAGATACCGCCGAAGGGCGATGTGACCTTACGGTTGAGTCGCATGTCGTCGAGCATCTGAACGACGACCGAGTCGATTGCGAAGCCGTCGTAGAGAAATCCGCTACGCGCGCCGCGCCGCGTCCGGGCCATCGTCGCACGCAACTGTGCGGGCGAGCGTTCTTCCTCGCCCCCTTCGTCGACGATCGTCACCGGCACGAAATAGCGATTGATGCCGGCTTCCACGATCGTGAGATAGGCGTTGACTTCGGCGCTGCCGACCTGCGCGTCGCCCGCGACCGTCGCGCGTTCGATGCGGACGGTATCGACGATCTTTCCTTGGACGATCGTCTGACCGCCCTTGTCGGCAAACCAGCGCTGCTTGGGCAGATACGCGGGAAGGACGTCGTTCTCGAAGAGTTCGCGAGCTTTGCCGCTGAGGTTGGCGGCGGACGCATCGCGTGCGAGCACGAGCGTGACGAGCTCGGGCAGTTGTCCCGGAAGTTCGGAGAACCACTGCGGAGCGCGCGCCTTGTCCGATAGCAAGAACCAGTAGAAGCCGTGACCCGGCAGCGAGACGGCGTAGCGGTCTTGCGCGATCGCGTGAAACGGGCTCCAGCCGCTCATCTCGACCGGCACGCGGCCCTGATACGGGCTCAGATCGAGCACGACTTGCTGTGCGGTGCGCGAGAGGTTGGCAACGCAGAGGACTTTTTCTTCCTCGTACTCGCGTACGTAGGCGATGACTTTGCGGTTGGCCGGCGTGAGGAACGTCAGAGTTCCGCGACCGAACACTTTATAGCCCTGGCGCACGGCGATGAGCTTGCGCAGCCAGTTGATCAGCGACGATGGCGTCCGGCTCTGCGACTCGACGTTGACCGCCTGGAAACCGTAGATCGGATCCATGATCGGCGGCAGGAAGAGACGAGCCGGATCGGAGCGCGAGAACCCGCCGTTGCGGTCGATCGACCATTGCATCGGCGTTCGCACGCCGTCGCGATCGTTGAGGTAGACGTTGTCGCCCATGCCGATTTCGTCGCCGTAATAGACGATCGGCGTGCCGGGCATCGAGAGCAGGAGGCCCAGCAGCAATTCGATGCGCCGACGATCGTTTTCCATGAGCGGCGCGAGCCGCCGCCGAATGCCGACGTTGATGCGCGCGCGCGATTCGGACGCGTAGATGCGATACATCTTGTCGCGTTCGCGATCGGTCACCATCTCGAGCGTCATCTCGTCGTGATTGCGCAGGAAGATCGCCCACTGACACGTCTGCGGGATTTCCGGCGTCTGGCGCATGATGTCGATGATCGGATAGCGATCCTCTTCGGCGATCGCCATGAACATGCGCGGCATCAGCGGAAAGTGGAACGCCATGTGGCACTCGTCGCCGTCGCCGAAATACGGACGCACGTCTTCGGGCCACTGATTGGCTTCCGCGAGGAAGATCTTGTCGGTATACTCGTGATCGAGCACCGCGCGCATGATCTTGATGACGCCGTGGGTCTCGGGCAGATTTTCGTTCGAGGTGCCTTCGCGTTCGCAGAGATAGGGCACGGCGTCCAGACGCAGACCGTCGACGCCCGTATCGAGCCAATACCGCATGACGTTCATGACCGCTTCGATCACGCGCGGATTGTCGAAATTGAGATCGGGTTGGTGCGAGAAGAAGCGGTGCCAGTAATACTGGCCGGCGACGGGGTCCCAAGTCCAATTCGACGTTTCGGTATCGGTAAAGATGATGCGGGTGCCGTCGTACTTCGTATCCGTGTCGCTCCACACGTAGAAGTCGCGCCACACCGAGCCGCGCTTCGCGCGCCGCGCACGTTGGAACCAGGCGTGCTGGTCGGATGTGTGATTGATGACGAGTTCGATCAGCACGCGGATGCCGCGATCGTGTGCGGCTTTGACGAACGCGCGAAAATCGTGCATCGTCCCGAACGCCGGATTGACGTTGCGATAGTCGCCGATATCGTAGCCGTCGTCGCGCATCGGCGACGGGAAGAACGGCAAGAGCCAAATGCACGTCGCGCCCAGCTCTTTGATGTAATCGAGTTTTTCGGTCAGGCCGCGGAAATCGCCGACGCCGTCGTCGTTCGCATCGAAAAAAGCCTTGACGTGAACCTGATAGATGACCGCGTCTTTGAACCAGAGTGGATCGTTCGCGATCACGCGGATACCTCGATATCGTCTTCTACCGGCGGCAGCGGCGGCGTGACGTTCATGCGGAAGATCGCCGCGGGGTTGGTCTGCGGATCGAGGCGCCAGCGATGCGCCGAGCCGTGCCACACGTGGCGCGTCTGGTCGAGCAGTTCCTCGACGTCGTACGCCTCCCAGTCCTCGATGCCGTACATGCCCGTCGGCATCCAGAGCAGTACGTCGCGAGCGTTCTCGGGATCGAGGTTGACCGCGATGACGATGAGCCGTTCTCCCTCGCGTTTGCCGTAGAAGATGACGTCGTCGTCATCGGCACGGTAAAACTCGACGTTGCGCCAGTCTTGAAGCGCAGGATTTTCGCGGCGGATCGTGTTGACGCGCTCGATGAGCGCGTTCAAATTGCCCGGAGCGTCGAAATCGCGATGCTTGATCTCATATTTTTCCGAGTCGAGATATTCTTCGCGACCCGGTAAGCCCGCGTTTTCCGCGAGCTCGTAGCCGCTGTAGATCCCGTAGTTCGACGAGAGGGTGGCTGCGAGAATGAGGCGCGAAACGAACGCGGCGCGACCGCCCGTCTGCAGATGCGGCGGCAAGATGTCGGGGGTGTTGGGCCAGAAGTTCGGGCGGTAGATTTCCGACACCGGCGCTTCGCACAGCTCGAGCGCGTATTGCGTGAGGTCTTCTTTGGTCTCGCGCCACGTGAAGTAGGTGTACGACTGCGTGAAGCCGCCCTTCGCGAGTTCGTGCATGATCTTCGGACGCGTGAACGCTTCGGCGAGAAAGAGCACGTCCGGATGTTTCGTGCGTACTTCGCGAATCATCCATTCCCAAAACGCGAACGGCTTGGTGTGCGGATTATCGACGCGAAAGACCGTTACGCCGCGATCGACCCAGAAGAAGACCACGTCGCGTAGCGCGTCCCACAGCGACGGTGCTGCCGGACCGAACCAATTGAAGTTGACGATGTCCTGGTACTTTTTCGGCGGGTTCTCCGCGTATTTGATCGAGCCGTCGCTGCGGAAGAGAAACCACTCGGGATGTTCGCGCACCCACGGATGGTCGGGCGAACATTGTAGCGCGTAGTCGATCGCGACTTCGAGTCCGAGACCGCGCGCGGTGTCGACGAACGCGGCGAAGTCGTCGAACGTGCCGAGCTTCGGCTCGATCGACGTATGACCGCCGTCGGCGTTGCCGATCGCCCAGGGACTGCCGGGGTCGTCTTTGCCGGCGTCGAGCGAGTTGTTCTTGCCCTTCCTATATGCGTGTCCGATGGGATGGATCGGCGGAAGGTAAACGATGTCGAACTTCATCGCCGCTATTGCGGGCAACCGTTTGGCGGCCGTCCGGAACGTGCCGTGCACGCCCGGCGCGTCACCCTGCGAGCGCGGAAAGAGTTCGTACCACGCGGAGAACGCGCCGCGCTTGCGATCGACGTCGACGCCGTAGACGGCCGAACGCGTCGCGAGAGACGGGTCGGGCGAACCCGCAACGGCTTCAGCAACCGAAACGTCGAGCAAGCCGATCGCGCGTTCTCCATCGTCTTTAGCCGCGTCGTACGCCGCGATCGCGGCGCTGATGCCGTGCCGCTTCTCGCCGCGCACGCGCCCTTCGGCTTCGACCAGCAGCGCGCGTGCTTCGGTGAGTTCGAGCGCAATCGCTTGGCCCGCATCGAGTTTGCGCTTGGTGTCGCGGCGCCACGTGGCCCAATCGTCGGGACGTCCTTCGACGAGAAACTCGTATCTGCCCGGCGATTCGACCAAGAACGAACCGCGAAAACGGTCGTTGGGCAGTGCCGTCATTACGATCGAATGCCACGCGCCGTCGGGGCCGCGATAGATGAGATCGGCGGCGATGGCATCGTGGCCTTCGCGAAAGACATCGGCTTCGACGATGACCGCTTCGCCCGCGACGCGCTTGACCGGGTGGCGTCCTCCGTCGATTTGCGGCGTAACGTCTTCGATGACGACCGGAACCGCGTGTGCCGCGGGATGTGCCGGAGGCACGCCGGACTTCGCCGGATTGAGGACGTTCTCGTCGATTACGAACATGTCGCAGGCAGCTTACCCCGATTTACACTATTCCTGGGTAGAGTTCGCGCATGACACGCTCGGACGAGTCCCCGGACGAAGCGGAAGAACCGGAACCGCGCGATTTAGGCCTCTCTCCGAAGGAAGAGAAGGACGTCGAAGAACGGACTCCGCCGCGCGCTGCGGTCGTGTACGAGACGGTTCGCCGCGAAGGCGAAGACGAACTCGACCGGCCCGTCATCTCGCTTGCGTTCTCGGGCCTCGCCGCCGGCCTTTCGATGGGCATGTCGCTCGCCGGCGAGGGCCTGATCGACGCGCTGGTGCCCGATGCGAAATGGAAGCCGCTGCTCGTCGCCGCCGGCTACACGCTCGGATTCGTCATCGTCATCATGGGCCGCCAGCAGCTCTTCACGGAAAACACCGTCACGGCGATCCTTCCGTTGCTCTCGCACTTTTCGCTTTCGACGGTGGGCAAGGTCGCGCGTCTGTGGAGCGTCGTGCTGCTCACGAATTTGATCGGTGCGGGCATCTTCGCGTACGCCGTCGCACACTCGGGACTGTTTTCCGACGACGTGCGCGCGTCGTTCGCCAAGCTCGCGCACGAAGCGGCGACGCCGGGCTTCGGCCTAGTCTTCATCCGCGGCATCGCCTCGGGCTGGCTGATCGCGCTGATGGTCTGGATGCTGCCCGGCGCCGATCAGTTCCGGCTCTGGATCGTCTTGCTCGTGACCTACGTCGTGGGCTTGGGCGCGTTCTCGCACATCATCGCGGGATCGGTCGAAGTGCTCTACGGCGTTGCGATCGGCAGCGTCACCTTCGGGCAGTACCTCGGTGATTTTCTGCTGCCGGTCTTCCTCGGAAACTGCATCGGCGGCGTCGTACTCGTCTCGCTGTTGAATTTCGGTCAGGTCTTTGCGGAGAAGTCACAAGCGAAGTAGGCCGCACGTCGAAGTGCAAAGCGATGATCGATACGCACACGCACCTGCATCCGCCCCGGCTCTTCGCCGCCATCCGGCGCTGGTTCGCGGAACGCAGCGATTGGGATCTGCGGGATCAGCCGACGGAACCGGCCGAGGTCGCGGCCGTGATGCGGCGTGCCGGCGTCGAGCGTTTCGTGTTTTGCAGCTACGCGCATAAGCCGGGCATGGCGCGCGAGATCAACGCGTGGCTCGCGCAGACCTCGCGCGATCTCGGCGGATACGGCGTGCCGCTCGCGACCGTGCATCCGGACGACCCAACGCCGCTGGAAGATCTGCGAGCCGCCCTCGACGACGGCTGCATCGGCCTCAAACTGCACGAAGACGTACAGAACGTCGCGATCGACGATCCGCGCATGCAGCCGATCTTCGCGGAGATGGCGCGCCGCGGCGCCTATCTGCTCGCACACATCGGTCCGATACCGTGGAGCTATCCGCACGGCGTCGGACTCGCGCGCGTCGAGCGCGTTCTCGCCGAGCATCCGCTGCTGAGCGTCGTCGTCGCACATATGGGCGCGCCCGATACGAACGCATATTTCCAACTCATGTCGTCGCATCCGCGCCTCTATCTCGACACGACGATGGTGTTTGCGCAAACATCGCCGCTGGGAGGTCGCGACATCGACATCGTTTCGCTCGCCGCCCACGCCGATCGCGTTCTCTACGGCACGGACTATCCGAATATTCCATACGAGTACGGGCGCGAGCGTGCCGGCGTCGCCTCACTCGGATTACCCGAAGACGCGCTCGACGCCGTCATGCGCGGCAACGCGTCGCATCTGCTGATCAGTGCGGGCGTCGCCTGATCGAACGAGGTCGCGCGCCGGAGCCGTTCGAACAGCGGCGCGCATGCCGTACGAATCACTTGCAGCAGAAGCCGCCGCCTACGGCGTGTCGACGATGTTCGAAGCCGCCGGACGCACGGGTCTGATCGACCTCGAACTGATCGCGCACATGCCCGAAGCCAAGGTTGCGGGCTTCGCACGGACCGTCATGTGCGGTCAAGACGACAACCTCATGGTGCCGGCCGCGATCGCGCAAGTCGAAGCCGGAGAGATCCTGGTCATGCGCATGCCGGAGAGCCGGCCCGTCTCGCTGCTCGGCGAGTTGCTCGCAACGCAATGTCTCGCGCACGGCGTCGTCGCGGTGGTGGTCGATGCGGCGATCCGCGATGCGATCGCGATCCGCGACCTCGGCTTGCCGGTATGGTCGCGCTTCGTGCGCGCGCGTAGCGCCTCCAAGACGCACGTGGGCGAGGTCGGCGGGTCGATCGAGATGGGCGGAGCGACGATCGTCACGGGCGACCTCATCGTCGCCGACGGCGACGGCGTGCTCTGCGTTCCGGCGGCACGCGCGAGCGAAGTCGTTGCGGCCGCGGCCAAACGCGACGCCGCAGAAGTCGACAAACGCGCACGCTACAAGGCCGGCGAACTCTCGTACGATCTCGATGGCCTGCGCACGATCGTCGAAGGGAAGCGCTGAGCCTTCCGGATTAAGGCCGCGAAGAAGTTCTTAACCATCTTAAGCTAAGGGAAGGATCGCGCGTACGGGCGAGAACTGGCTCGCCGCCGTGTCCTCCCCCCGGTCTGTGTACGTCCCGGTCTGCGCCGCTTTTGCAGCCGCGCTGCTCGCTCACGCCGGTATCGACGTGGCCGGCGATTATTTGCTCTCCCACGATACGTACGACGACGTCGCACACGGTTCGCGTCTCTTCGTCTTCGGCTTGATCGCGGCGCTGCTCGCGTCGATGTTCGCCGGCGGTTTGGCGGCGGCGGCTCGCGAGGCGCGGGGCTCGGTCGACGAATTCGCGCGGGCCCTGCACTCCTCGCTGCGACTACCGCTCGTCCCGTTCGTCGCGATCACGTCGGGCATCGGCGCGTGCGTGCTCGTCGCGATGGAGGCGGTCGACGCGACGTCGGCAGGCCGAGCGGTCGACGATCTCGGCGATCTTTTCGGCGGCTCGCTTCCCCTCGGGCTCGCGACGCTGGCCCTGTCCGCAATTTCGTGCGCGCTCGTCGCGCGCCGGGCCGTGCGAGCCGTCGCCGGTATCCGGCGAAGCGTCGTTCGCGCGCTGGCCGTGGTGTTCAGCCGGCGCGTCGTGGGCCCGTGCGCCGCGTCGCAGATCGCTCGCCGCCGCGTTCGGACGATCGCGACGACACGTTTCTCGGGCACCTCCCGCTCCGGCCGTGCTCCGCCGGATACGCGCTACGTCCGTCCCGTTTTTCTCTGAATTTCACTCGGAGCGCTCGACGAGCAGCCCCGTTGGAGCC
>CAZZUZ010000029.1:0-14200 GCA_964657315.1 Vulcanimicrobiota bacterium | reverse complement strand
CGATCTCGCCGTGGCAAGATATGATCGCGCAATTCTTCGACGATCCCGATCTGCGGGAAGATCTCTTTTCCATCACGCGCCTCGAGATCGAATCGGGCTCGGACGCCGAAGCGCTCTACCTCGCGGGTTGGCTCGGAAGTCGGCTCTCTTGGGAGATCGCCGAACGCGACCGCTTCCACGATCGCCGCGGACATACGATCCCGTTCACCCGGACCGTCGCGGGCGATCAGCGCCGGGTGCTCAGCGTCGTGCTGCGTGCGGGCGACACGACGTACCGTGCCGCCCTCAGTAACGACGAAGGCGTCGTCGCGCTCTCGGTCGAGGGGTCGAAGCAGTCGCCGGTCCGCTACGTGCCGCTCATGAACGTCGACAACACGAGCCTCATCGAACGCGCGATCCTCGAGAGTTCGCGCGACGAGATCTTCGAGACGTCGCTGCGCACCGTGCGTGAGCTGCTCGGTTGAACGAACGCAACACGGGCGAGCTCGTCGTGGTGGAAGACGAGACGGCGCTCGCGCGCGACGTGGCGGATCGCTTCGTCGATCGTGCCGAGGACGCGATCCGCGCGCGCGGCCTCTTCTACGTCGCGCTTGCGGGCGGCTCGACGCCGAAGGCGGCCTACGCGTTGCTCGCGACCGACGCCTACTTCGGCCGCGTGGAATGGGCCAAGATCCGCTTCTATTTTAGCGACGAACGCTGCGTCGGGCCCGACGACGACGAATCGAATTACCGGATGGCGGACCTCGCGTTTCTGAGGCCGCTCGCGATCCCCGAGACGCAGATTTTCCGCATGCACGGCGAGGACGATCCGCAGCGCGCGGCTTCGGACTACGCCGCGATCCTGCGCGACATCGCGGGCGACGTGCCCGCATTCGATCTCATCATGCTCGGCATGGGCCCCGACGGCCACACGGCGTCGCTCTTCCCGGGCAGCGATCCGTTCGCTGACGAAGACTTGCTCGTGCGCGCGCCGCTCGTCGAAAAATTCGGCAAGCACCGGCTGACCTTCACGCCGAAAATCATCAATGCCGCGCGCGAGGTCCAGATCGCGACCGCCGGCACCGCGAAAGCCGGAGCTCTCGCGCTCGCGCGTTCGCAGGACTACGATCCGGTACGGACGCCGATCCAAAGCGTGTCGCCGGTCTCCGGGCGCCTGACCTGGCTCGTCGACCGCGCCGCGGCGCAGAGTGTGACCTAAGTTCCACTTTCGCGGCGCCGGAGCGCTGCCGGTCGGGCCGATGGTATAGACATCGTGCTTGCTCTCCGGCAGCGTATCGCGCTCGTCGTCTGCATTCTCGTGATGGTCGTCGATTATGCCGTCGCGGTTTTCGGCCGCGCCCCGAACGCGGCGACCCATCTCGCGATCCCGCTCTCGCTCGCGGCGACGGGCGTCGTCGGCTTCAGCTACGGTATGTGGTACGGCATCGCGGCCGCGACGGCGTTCGGGTTCTGCGGCGCCTTTCTGCCGAACTCGCTCATCGGCACGTCGCTCGTCGTGCTCGAGATCGTGCTCGGCGGCCTCGTCGGCCTGGCGCGCGATCTCGCGCAGAGTCTCAAACTCGGCGAAGAACGACTCGAGTACAGCTCCGCACGGTTTCGCGCGCTCCAAGAACACTCGACCGATCTCGTTCTCGTCTTCGACGCGGGCGGAAACGCGACGCACGCGAGTTCGTCGCATGCGGCGATCTTGGGCCGCACGCCGGGCCAGATGCTCGGCCTCGGGTTCTACGACGCGTTCGGTCCGAGCGGTGTCAACCAGCTGGGCGAAGCGATTCTCAAAACGCCGCCCGGCTTGACCGAACGTCTCGAGATCGCGGCGCGGCACGGTGACGGATCGGCGCGAACGCTGGAAGGGACGCTGCACAACGCGACCGGCGATCCGGCAATCGCGGGCTTCATCTTCAATGCGCGCGATATTTCCGACGTCAAGACCGCCGAATACCGGCTGGTCACCGCGTCGCGCTACGACGAGCTGACCGCGCTACCCAACCGCAGCTATGTCGCGCAGCGCATCGACGACCTCTTACAGGCGGGCGGCGACGGCTGCACGGCCGTACTCCTGATCGATCTCGACCGCTTCAAAGACGTCAACGACGTGCTCGGTCATCACGCGGGCGACACGCTCTTGCGGCAGGTGACGGCCCGGCTCACCGGCGGCGTGCGCGACGGCGACCTCGTCGGACGCATCGGCGGCGACGAGTTCGTCGTGATGCTCGGACGCACGCGCGACCCGGGCGAAATTGCCGAAGTCGCCGGACGCCTGCGGCACGCGATCGTCGCGCCGTACGTCGTCCTCGGTCGCGAGCTCGTCGTCGGGGCGAGCGTGGGCGTCGCACTCGCGGGCCACACCGCCGACGCGACCATGCTGCTTCGTCAGGCCGACGTCGCCATGCACGCCGCAAAGCGCCGCGGCGACGGCGTTTCGACGTTCTCGAAGATGCAGGACGAGCGCGCGACGCGCCGGCTGACGATGACGACGGCCCTGCATCACGCGATCGAGCGCGACGAATTCGTCCTGCACTTTCAGCCTCAGATCGACGTGCGCACGGGAGCCGTGCGCGGGGCCGAAGCGCTCGTGCGCTGGGAACATCCCGATCGCGGGCTGCTCTATCCCGACTTCTTCTTGCCACTCGCCGAAGAGACGGGCGAGATGGATCGCCTCACGGATTGGATTTTGCGCGCGGCGATCGGGCGCGCGCGCCGCTGGACGCGCGCGGGTCACGATATCCGCGTGGCGGTCAACCTCTCCGCATACGATCTGCGCGACGAACGTTTGGCCTCCGTCGTGCCGCACGTTCTCAAAACGCAAGGCCTCGATCCGCGATCGCTGTGTCTCGAACTCACCGAGACGACGGTGATGACGGAAGCGGATTCCGCCGCCGCCTGCCTGCGCGGTCTCTCCGGTCACGGTGTGCGCATTTCGATCGACGATTTCGGAACGGGCTATTCTGCGATCGCGCACCTCAAGCAGTTCCCCGTCGACGAAATTAAGATCGACAAACAATTCGTGCTCAACATGGAGCACGATGCCGAAGACGCCGCAATCGTCGCCTCGACGATCGACCTCGCGCATCGCCTGCACGTCGACGTGGTCGTCGAAGGCGTCGAACGCGCGAGCACGCTCGACGCGGTCCGCGCGCTGGGAGCCGAATACGCGCAGGGTTATGCGATCGGCCGGCCGCTTTCGGCAACCGCCTTCGACGCATGGATCAACGATCGGCGGGGCTTGCGCGCGATCGCGGCCGGCTAGCGAGTCTTTGCTAAGGGCTCGCCGAGGGCCCGGGCGAGGCGCCGGACGGCCTCGTGCTCGCGGGGTCGGGACCTGCCGGCATCATCGGCGGTTCGGTCGGCGGGGGCTTGGGATGGTTCATGTTCTCGATGTCGATCGTGACGAGTTCGAGGTCGTGTTCCAAGCGCGGCCGCATCTGCGCGGCAAAATCGCGCGCGAGCTTGTCTTTGCCATGGCGGGCCTCGTCGTAGTAGAGATCGATCGCGCTCTGCAGCCCGGTATGCGTCGCGCCGACGTATTTGACGTCTTGCGGTCCCGGCTTCGCATCTTGCGCGAGTGCCGGCGTATCGTCGAGTTGCGACGCTTCGGGCTTGGGGAATTTCATGTCGCGTTTGGCCGCAATCTCCGCGAGCGCGTTATAGGCCGCGGCCGACGTATTGAACGAACGGACCGCTTCGTCTTGGACGTCGGTCGTGCCGGCAACCCCGATTTCGGCGTTGGCCGCTGCCATCGATGAAACGGCCATCGCGAGCGCCTTGTCGATGAAGACGTGGTCGGCCGACGTCAGGCGCTTGACCTCCAAGATCGGGATCATCGTCGGGTTTGGGTTGGGCGCACTGCGAACGGTCGCGCCGGCGGTCACGAACGCGGTCGCGGCGAGCGCTCCGCCGGCCGCCGCGGCCGATAGCCGTCTCATCTTCGAAATCTTCACCCCCGGTGCGTTCGACTTAGCGGCCGCGATCTCGGCTCGCTATCTGTCGAGCAGCGGTGGGACTTTGGACACTGGTGCCGTGCCGACCGTATCGACGTCGACGTTGTTGTTTTTGAGAATGTTTCCGCTGACGCGATCGATTTCGACCAGCGCCTTCTGCAGGTCGCTCTGCGCCTGCAGTTCGCGATTGCGCTCGTTCGCGAGCGTCACCTCACGCTGCAGCACGAGGAACGTCGTCGACTGGCCGGCCCGGAATTTACGCAACTCGCTCTGCGCGACTTTCTCCGCGGCGTCGCGCGCGGCGCTCGCCGCGATGAGCCGCGATCGCGCAGAGCGGTACTGCTGCACGGCATTGCGCGCTTCGGTCTGCACGCGTTGGATGAGTGCGACCTCCTGCGTCTGGAGCGTGCGCTGCCGCTCGCGTTCGGCATCGAGGTTCGCCTTGGCGGTGCGGTTCTGCAGCGGAAAACCGATCGTCGCCGTCAGCGCGTAGTAGGGAAATTTTGCCTGCAGTGCCGT
Organism: Vulcanimicrobiota bacterium; assembly: GCA_964657315.1. Lineage (GTDB taxonomy): Bacteria > Vulcanimicrobiota > Vulcanimicrobiia > Vulcanimicrobiales > Vulcanimicrobiaceae > CAZZUZ01. Next base: position 9,740 of record CAZZUZ010000029.1, on the reverse strand, counting down.
GCCGTACGAGGCGCCGACTTTGCCGATCGTGCCGGGATAGAGCGGCGTTTCGAGCGCCGAGAGCGAGATCGGCATGAGCGGCGTCAGCGCCGGGTTGTTCGCGTTCGAGCGCGCGATGAGATTGTTGATGGCGCTCGTTTCGGAGCCGATGATCGAGACGAACGGGTTGACGTTCGGGTTGGTGGGTGCGCCTGCGAAGCCGTTCTCGGTGACGTTGAGGTTGAGATCGATCTGGGGCTTCGTCTGGTCTTTGGCGTACGCCACGTTGACGTTTTCCGAGCGGAGGTTCTCGCGCAGCTGCGCGACCTCGGGCCGTTTGCCGAGCGCCGTCGTCACGAGATCATCGACCTTCGGCTCGTCGATCGGCGTGGACACCGGCGACGTCGGAACGATGTTCGCGGTCCAGACGGGATCGGCCGGATCGCTGAGGATCAGCTGCTTGAGCGTGTTCTGCAGGCTCGCGACGTTGGCCACGGCAGAATACACGTCGTCCTGAAATTCGTCCACCTGCGTGTCGCTCTCGATCACGTCGACGGGTGCCGCCTGACCTTGTTTGACCAGGCGCGAATTCGACTCGGATTGCGCCTTCGCGGCGAGCAGAGCGTCTTCTTGAATCCCGACGTTCTTCCACGCGGCGACGAGGTTATAATACGCGACGAGCACCTGATCCACCGAATTCGACGCGGTCAGTAGCGCGTTGTCGGTCGAGAGGTCGAGGTTGATGCGCGAGAGCTGCAATTGGCGCTTGTTCGCGTCGATGGCGAGTCCGCGCGCGAGCGGCTGCGTGAACTGCAACGCGAGGGCGGTCTGATAGTACGGTTCGTAACTATTGAAGGTACTGTTGCTGTCGATGCGCTCGGCCATCGACGTGATCTGATAGCGTCCGCCGGTCGACGTGTTGCCGTTGAATCCGCCCTGGGCGCCTTCGGTGATCTGCTGGACGGGCGTACCGTTCGGGCCCGCGTTGAAGGACGAAACCGCGGGATCTTTTTCGTAGATGTAGCGGGGCTGCAGCTGGAAATTGACGTCGTACGCGCCTCTGGCCGCGACGATCTGGAACGCCGCAATGCGCCGATTGGCCTGCGAGACCGCGAGATCGGTGTTGCGCGAGAGCGCCATCGCGACCGCGTTATCGAGCGAGAGCCCGACGAATGGTCCGTCCGTCCCCGCGATGTCGCCCGATGGAAGCGCCGAATTCGCGGGCGCAAACGTCGGCCCGATGGCAGGCACCGCAGGCAGCACGAGCCCCGACGCCGAGCGCGGCAGCGCGATGAGGTGCGGCGCAGCCGTCGCGATCGGGCTTTGCTGCTGCTGCTGTGACGAAGCACCGGAAGCCGGCGTCGCGGATGCCGGACGCGAGGCCGCGCTCGGCGTGGCGAGCGGCGTCGGAACGGGCGCAGGCGGCGGCGTCGCTTGGGCGACCGGATGGTACGTTGCACTCGGTGTGACGGCCGGCGCAGTCGCGGGCGCCGGGGCCGGCGCGGGCGTCGCTTGCGCGAGCATGAACACCAAAAGCGGGGGGATGAACACCGGGGTCTCCTATTCTGCCGGAGCGGCAGCCATGGTGGCGGGCCGCTTGAGAACGAATGCGATTGGAGCGAGCAGGAGCGAGATCCAGCCCACCATGCGGGCCGTGTCCGCGTACGAGATGACGGCCGCCTGACGCGTGACGACGAGGTTGAGATCGCCGCGCGCGCCGGGTGAGAACTCGCCGCCGTCGCCTGCGAGGAACGACCGGACGGGCGCGCGATGGAGTGCCATCGTCGCGCCGATCTCGTTGTGATGCACGGCGTTGGAACGTGCGAGCACGGTGACCAGCAGCGCGATTGCGATGCTGCCGCCGATTTGCCGCGAGAGGTTGAAGAACGCGGACGCCGCCGGGATGCTGCGCGGCGGAACCGAGCCGAGAACCGAGATCGTCAGCGGCACGAAAATCTGCGCGAGCCCGAGTCCGCTGAGCGCGAGCGAAGCGAAGAACGTCCAGAAGTCCGAGACGGGCGTCGTGACCTGCGCGAGCATGAAGTTCGAGATGCCGATCATCGTAAAACCGCTCGCGACGAACCAGCGAGCGTCCATCTTGCCCGACGCCGCGATGCGCGCGACGAGCGGGGTCAAGAGCATCACCGCACCGGCGCGAAAGACCAGCAGTTCTCCCGAGAGAGTCGCGGTCCAGCCGAGCGCGCCTTGTACGTACTGCGGCAACACGAGCACGCTGCCGTACAGGCTGATTCCCAGCACCATTGCGAGCACGCTGCCCATCGCGACCGAGCGGTAACGCAGCACCGAGAGATCGACGACCGGAATCTTCGAGCGCAGTTCCCACGCAACGAAGGCGACCAGTCCCAGACCCGCGAGCCACGAGCACGCGACGATCGACGGATCGTCGAACCAGTCTTTCTGCTGTCCCTGATCGAGCACGTACTGCAGCGATCCGATGCCGGCCGCGAGCAGCGCGAGCCCGACGTAATCGAGCGGCAATCTGCGGGGCTTTTCGGGATTGCGCAGCATCGTCAAGACGATCGCGAGCGCGAAGAGGCCCGGCACGAGGTTGACAAAGAACGCCCAGCGCCACGAAAGCTGATCCGTGATGAGGCCGCCGAGGGTCGGGCCGAGCGTCGGGCCGACGATGACGCCCATCGCGAAGACGCCGGCCGCCGCGCCCTGCTGGCCGCTCGGGAAGGTCTCGCGCAGGATCGCTTGCGATGTCGAGATCAAACCGCCGCCGCCCAGACCCTGGACGACGCGCCAGAACACGAGCTCTTCGAGGGAATTCGAGAGGCCGCACATGATCGAAGCGATGAGAAAGAGCGCGATCGAGGCGGCGTAGTATTCGCGCCGCCCGAACCGGCGCTGCAGCCAGGGCGTGATCGGAATGACGATGACGTTTGCGATGATGTAGCCGGTTCCGATCCACGCAGCCTGATCGATCGACGCGCCGAAGTTGCCCTGGATGTTGGGCAGCGCGACGTTGACGATGGTGACGTCGACGATCTCGAGCAGCGTAGCCGTAATGAGGGCGAGGACGATGAGAACGCGGCGCCGGCCGTACTCCACGACGTTGCTCGTCGGAAACGCGGGCAGCGCGTTTACGGCGGGCGACGAGCCGTTTTGCGAAACGGCCGTCATACCTGACATGACGTTACTTGACTTTGACGGACGTTTCGACCGACATGCCGGGACGAAGCGCGTAATCGTTGAGGTTGCCGCCGTCGACCTTGTCGATGAGGATACGCACCGGCAGACGCTGCGTCACTTTGACGAAGTTTCCGGTCGCGTTCTGCGGAGGCACGAGGCTGAATTTGTTCTGGGCGGCCGGTGAGAGGTTGTCGACGTGGCCGACGAACTTGACGCCGTGATAGGCGTCGACGTTGATGTCGACTTCCTGATCGACCTTCATGCGTCCGACTTGCGTTTCTTTGTAGTTCGCCGTGACGTACACGCCGGTCGAGGGGATGAGCGTCATAAGCGATTCGCCCGGAGCGACGGTCTGACCGACTTCGACGTTCTTCTGTCCGACGTAACCCGTGATCGGGGAGACGATCTGCGTGTAGCCAAAATTTGTCTTGGCGGTCGCGAGCGCCGCGGCGGCCGAGGCGACCTGCGATTGCGACGCGTCGGCCTGCGCCTGCTGCGCGGCCACGCGGCTGGGGGCGCTGCTCTCGGCGAGCTTGCCCTGAGCGGTCGTGAGGTTGGCCTGTTGGATGCCGATCATCGCGGTTTCGGAATCGGCGGACGAGCGCTGTGACGAAACTTTCTGTTCCGCCTGCGCGAGGTTCGCGGACGCGGTGCCGACGTTGGCTAGCGCTTCAGACGCCTGCGAACGTGCGACTTCGTAATTTGCCATCGCGGCGTCGAGCTGCGAGCGCGAGAGATCGCCCGTAGACACGAGCGATTGCGTGCGATGGAGATCGGCTGCGGCCTTGCGTAGCGTCTGTTGCGCGCCCGGCACCGCATCCTGCGCGGACTTGAGCTGGGCCAGCGCCGACGACACGCCGGCCTGGGCGACCGCGATCTGCTGCTGCGACGCGTTGGCGTTCGAGGCGGCGCTCGTGATCGAAGCCTGCGCCTGCGCGATCGCGCCGCGGCTTTGTTCGTTTTGAGCGTTCTGCGTGTCGCGCGTGAGGGTTACGTTGCTGCGCGCCGCGGCCGCACTCGCCTGCGCCGCGTCGAACGTCGCTTGCGCCTGTTTGACGCGGTCGGTTTCGTCGACGCTGTCGAGCGCAATGACGAGCTGCCCGCGTTTGACGACTTGGTTCGTATCGACCGTGATCTTGTCGACGCGTTCGGCGATCTTGCTCGTGATCTGCACCTCATCGGCGTCGACGGTCGCGTCGTCGGTCGTCTCGTGCGCGGTCGCGTAGGCGATGAACTGGACGCCGTATACGATGACGACGAGCAGCGCGATGACGCCGACGATCAAGAGCACGAGCCGGACCGCCGGGCTCGGGCCCGACTTCGTCTTCGCTTGCGCGCCGTCGCCCGACGGCGCGGACGTCGCGGCGGCTGCGGGCGGTCTTTTTGTGGCTTCCATGTTGTTAGGCTCGTGCTCCGTTTAAGAAGAGGTCGACGATGGATGGAACGATTTGCTCGGCGGTGCGATCGAACGGGCCCCAGATCTTGCGGCCCATGACGTACGCGAACGAGATCGACATGAACGAACATGCGAGAAACTCCGGGTTGCCTTTGAGTTCGCCCGACGCCGTTTTGCGTTCGAAAAATTCGACGAGTTTGTTGCGCGCTTCGCTCGGCGCGCGCCACGCGCACGAGACGCCGTCCGGGTTTACGATCTCTTCGGCGAGCGTCATGCGGATGATGTCCTGTTTGCGGGTGATCGCTTCGATCGATGCGGCCGCGAGCGCTCGCAACTGCTCCTCGAGCGACTCGTACGCCTCGGCGACGACGAGCGCGTCCCACGCCGTTTGGATGCGACTGAAATGATCGAGCATCGCGTCGACGAGCTGCTGCTTGGTGCCGAAATGCCGGAAGAGCGTCGCCTCGTTGACGCCCGCACGGACGGCGACTTCGCGGGTCGTGGTGCCGCGCGTTCCGCGCGTCGCGAAGAGTTCGCGCGTCGCGGTGAGGATGCGCAGACGGGTCTGATCCGCGCCGCGAACTTCGGCTTCGGGTTCGCTCGCGATCATTTGTGCGACCCGCGCGTGAAAACCGCGTCGTCGATCGGCACGCCGGTCTCGTAGCCGGTATATGCGGCGTCGGCGGCGGCATGAACGAACGGAATGTGGATCGTCGCGTGCTGGGAAGCCAGCACGTCGAAGCCGCCGACCTTTTCGAACGACTGGGTCATCGAGATGGTGCCACCGTTGTAGTAAAACCACTGCATCGAATCGATGTGCGCGCGTTCGGGATCGATCGCAACGTCCTCGTGATCGATCATGCCGCGAACTCTCTGCACGAGCCGAACGACCACATCGTCGTGCCCGCTGACCTTCCTGCGCCCGACGAGCGACATCTCGAAACGGCGTTCCCAGCTCGAGGGATCGTCGATATCGGAGTAGAGCTTGTCGAACCCCTTGGCGTACGAAGGCACGTTTTCGAAGACGACCTCGAAATTATCGGGCCGCTTGTAGTAGGTCGTTCCGTCGAGATGCTGCGAGATGTACGGAAAGCTCCGCAGCTTGAAATCGACGCTGACGTGCGCGCGATACGACGCGACGATAGCGTCCTGGGCGATCACGTCCGCGATGAGCGCGTGCGGATCGCCCGAAGCCGACGCCTGCGCGCGGCTACCACCGAAGGCGAGGAGCGCGCCCGCGAGCAGCGCGGCGACGTAACGCTTCGCGAGCCGCGACGCCTTGGGCGGCTTCGCCGCCGGCGCCGGCCCTGCGGAACCGGACGTCACGACCGTGAAGACTTTATCGAGGGCGGTGATCCGCAGAGTATCGAGGATACCGGCGCGGCCGGCGCGCAGAGCGACGTTCGCGTCCGCGGTTCGCACCGATCGTTGCAGCGCCAAGAGGGCCGAAATGACGGGCGCGTCGAGCACGCCCAAGTCGTCGACGTCGACGACGACCGACGTCGCCCCGGCGCAAACGGCGGCTTCGACGCCGCTACGAAGTCCGGCGAGCGCTTCAGGCGTTGCCGGTCGTGAGAGGTTGAATGATGGCGATTCGGAGGAAACGGACATGATGGCCCTCGGACCAAGTGAGTACTTGCACGCAAAGATAGCACGCCGCCTTGGTTCCATGCAAGTACCCGCTTGCACTTTAGGCGGAGTACGCCCCTCGCCGGCGTGCTCGAGCCGATGACGGAGATCGACGCGGCTCTCTTGTCACGCCTGGCAGACGCCGCAGGTTTCATCGAACCGGAAATCGTGCTCCGCGAAATCGGCAGTGAATGCGGGACGCACCTCGCCGGGAACGGGCCGCCGCTCTATCCCGCGAGCATGATCAAATTGCCGATCGCCTTCGCTTTAGAAGAAGCGCGCGCCGCGCACGTGCTCTCGCTCGACGAACGGGTGACGGTCGCCGCCGCGAATATGACTGCGAACGACGCGCCCTCGAATTTCGTGCCGGGATATTCCGCTCGGTTCGGCGAGCTCGGACATCGCATGCTCGCCGCGAGCGACAACGTCGCGACCAATACGCTCATCGACGTCCTCGGCCGCGCCGAGATCGATGCCGCATCCGTGCGACTCGGTCTCGAACACACGCACGTCGGAAGAAAACTGTCCGGGTCGCTGCCGCTCATCGACGATCCGCAGATGACCGGACGCAACGCGCACCCGCCGCTCGAGGCCGCCGCGCTCTTCGAACGGCTCGCGCGGCCCGGCCGGCCCCAGTGGATTTGGGACGCCCTCGTCGAGCAAGTCTGGAACGATAAGCTCAGCCGCGGCCTCGCGCCGCTCGACCGATTCGCACACAAGACCGGCGACACCGACGAAGTCTCGCACGACGGCGGCGTCCTCGACCTGCGCGACGGTCGGCGGTTCGTCATCGTCGTCTATACCGCACTCGCAGCGACGCCGGAAACGGACGCGATGCACGCCGCGTTCATGCGAACGCTACGGCCGCACCTCGACGCCTGAGCGCGAGGGGTAGCCGAGCCGTCGCGTGAAACAAAATTGCGTTATGCGTATTGGATCTGCCGCACTCGTTTCGCTCGCGTGCGTACTTCTCGCTGAGTCCGCCGTAACGGCCGACACGAAGCAAATCAAAGTCGGCGTCGTCGCCGATCTCACGGGTTCCGCCGGCGCCTACGGCACCGTGCAAAAGAACGCGTACCAGCTCGCGTCCGACGACATGAGCGCCGGACTCATCAAGACCGGCGGCCCGCAGATTTCGTTCGACGTCCAAGATGCCGCGAGCGATCCCGCGCAGGTCGTCACGCTCGTGCAGAAGTTCACGAGCGACGGATCGGCATTGCTGATCGGGCCCACGCTCTCGGGTGAAGCGAAGAAGGCCGATCCGATCGCCGTGCGCGCGAATCTGACGATCCTCGCGACCTCGAATACGGCTGCGGGCATCACGGCGCAGGGCCCGTGCGTCTTCCGCGATTCGCTCGCCGAAGAGCAAGTCGTGCCGCAAGCGATCGCGCAGATCCAGAGCAAGTGGCATCCGAAGACCGCGGCCATCATCTACGGCGACGACAACCAATTCACCAAAACCGACTATGACATCTTTGCGAGCGCACTCAAGAACCAGCACGTCGATGTGGTCGACGTCGAGACGTATCACACGGGCGACGTCGATTTCAAAGCGCAGCTCACGAAGATCGCCGAGAAGAAGCCGGATCTCGTCGTCGTCGGATCGCTCGTCGAAGAAGCGACGAAGATCCTCGTGCAGGCCAAGCAGACCGGCATCAAGGCCCACATGGTCGGCGGCAACGGGCTCAACTCGCCCAAGCTGATCAGCCTCGCGGGTCCGGCTGCGGAAGGCGTCGTCGTCGGCGCGGCATACTACGTCGGCAACAATTACTCGGGCAATAAAGCGTTCGTCCAGCGCTATACCAAGAAGTTCGGCACCGGTCCCGATCAGTTCGCCGCGCAGTCCTATGCGGCGGCGCAGATCGTCGCAGCCGCGGTGAAGACCGGCGCTTCGGGTTCGTCCGACTTCTGCTCCGCCTTCGCCAAGCTCAAGGTCGTGCAAACGGTCCTCGGGCCCGTCAGCTTCGCATCGACGCACGACGTGCGCGCGGCGAGCGCCATCGTAAAAGTGTCCAAGGGCGCGTTCGCGTTCTTTTAAGTGTTCGCCGCGCAGCTGACCAACGGCATCGTGCTCGGAGCCGCATACGCGTTGTTCGCGGTCGGCTACACGCTGATCTTCGGCGTGCTGGACATCCTCAATCTCGCACACGCGGCCATCTTCATGACGGCCGCATTCACGGCGCTGGCGCTCACCGAGCACGGCATGCCGCTGCCGCTGGCGTTCGCACTTGCGATCCTGCTCGCGGGCGTCATCGGCATCGCGCTCGACCGCGTCGCGTTCGCGCCCCTGCGCGCGCGTAACGCCGGCACGCTCGCGCCGCTGATCTCATCTATCGGGGTCGCGATCGCGATCGGCGGAGCGATCCGCGGGCTCTTCGGGCCCGACGAGCACCGCTTTCCCGAAGGCACGCTCGGTGCGTTCGGAACGGCGCATTGGAAGATCGGGTCGCTCGACATCGCCGCGCTCGACGCCGCGATCGTCGCCGTCGCGCTACTCCTCATGGTCGCGCTGAGCTACGTCCTGCGTTCGACGACGCTCGGCCGTTCGATTCGCGCCGTCGCGCAAGACCGCGTCGCGGCGGCCTTGCTCGGCATCGATCTAGAGCGCACGATCGCGCTCACGTTCTTTCTCGCTTCCGCGCTCGGCGGCGCCGCGGGCATCCTCATCGGTCTCCAGTACGACAGCGTCAGCGTCACGATGGGTCAACGCATCGAACTCAAGGGGCTCGCGATCATCATTCTCGGCGGCATGGGCAGCGTCACGGGCGCCGTCGTTGGTGCATTTTTGCTCGGCGCCGTCGAAACGCTCTCGGTCGCATACATCTCGTCGAGCTATCGCGACGCGATCGCGTTCGGCGTGATGTTCCTCATCCTGGTCCTTCGCCCGAGCGGGCTCTTCGGCAAACGGGCGCTGCGCGCAGCGTAAACCTTGCTCGAATTCTTCACCTCCCACTCCAAGCTCTTCGACGAGATCGGCATCAACGCGCTACTCGCGCTGTCGCTCTCGATCTCGCTGCGCGCGGGCGCGCTCGCGCTCGCGCAGGCGGCTTTTGCCGGCATCGCCGGCTACGTCGGGTCGATCGGCGCGATCGATCGCGGCTGGAATCTTCCCGAATCGATGCTCGCGGGCGCCATAGCGGCGGCGATCGTCGCGGCGATCCTCGCGCTGCCGCTCGCGCGGCTGCGCGGAATCTTCCTCGCAATCGCGACGATCGGTTTCGGTGAGATCGCACGCATCGTCGAGATCAACGCGCCGATCACGGGCGGAGCCGAAGGCCTCTCCAATATTCCCAACGACGCAAATTCGGCTTGGATCTACGGCACGCTCGCCGCGGTCGCGCTCGCGATGTTCGCATTCTCGCGCACGAAATACGCGCTCGCCGTCGACGCGACGCGCGAAGACGAGAGCGCCGCTCGCGGCGTCGGAATCGACGTCGCCGCCGTGCGCTTCGGAACGCTCGTAGCGGGCGCGGTCGTCGCCGGGCTCGCGGGCGTACTCTACGCACACGGCAACTTCTTCATCGCCCCGAGCGACTTCGGTTTCGGACGCATGGAGCAAATTTTGGTCTCCTGCGTGGTC